>NZ_JAVRCE010000038.1:0-70825 GCF_034530915.1 Nostoc sp. DedQUE09 | reverse complement strand
ATTTGGGTACTTCAACACGATATTTGGGTACTTCAACACGATATTTGGGTACTCCAATACGATATTTGGGTACTTCAACACGATATTCGGGTACTTCAACACGATATTTGGGTACTCCAACACGATATTAAGGATTAAAGAATTAATAGTAATATATGTAGTTTTTATACTTTAAATTATACTATTTCTAAGTAACATTAGTGAATATATATTAGACCATACTGTATTTTTGGTTGTTTTTGCTCAGGTCAATGAGAATGGCAAATGGCTAGAGTTGAAACATAGATATGTATTAATTTGCACATATTTTTTTGGGAGCAAACGCATATATGGCAAGATTGAAACGCAGTTCTACGGTATTGGATAAGGCAACGCGACGGATTGCGGGGATGCGATCGATTAGTGAAACGCTGGAATTTGCTGATGGCTTGAATTTGACGGAGTATCAAAGGCGGATTCAAACCTTGCAAACCAAGCTATCAAGCTACAACACAATGCTTTCTACCCTAGATGAAGCGATCGGGCAAATTCAATTACTAGAGGAAGATTTGAGCAGCTATTCGGAAAAGATGTTGATGAGTGTAAGGACACGCTACGGTAAAAACAGTTTGCAGTATGTGCAGGCGGGAGGAAAGCGGCGCAAGAGTAATAAGCGTGCATCTAACGCTGAACCGACTACAAGCGCGATCGCACCAAATGTAGAGAAGGCAATGACAAATGGCAAAAGTACAGAAACAACAGTAAATTAGGGCTGTATCATCGGTGCGTAGGTGTAGCCCGTCGTAGACATTGCCCGTCTACAAGCCAATGCTTACAGTTGTTCATGTAAAGGTGATCGCCAACATACCATTTGAGTATTGCTTCCACGCCTCAAATTTTAGTTAAATTTTTACTTCAAGCGCCCAGACTCCAAAGAGTCTGAGCGCTTGAATATTAGGTTGCAGAGAAACTTCTGCTAATTAGGGGAATTATGCGGGCATCATGTGCATACTTCTGCAAGACTCTGCACACTTACGGCAAGCAGCAGCACATTCCATCATTTTTGCGTCATCGCTCATCATCTCACACGCCATTGCAGTGCGATCGCACATTTCCGCGCAAAGCATACAAGTGCGTTCCATGAACTCAGAACCGCTCATCATCATATTCATACACATCATGCACATTTCAGAGCAATCGCGCATCATGCTCATCATGCTCATCATGCTCTTGTCCATGTGCTGACCACCTTTACTCATGCAATGAGTCATGGTTTCCATGCACATTTTATGACAGTCCATACAAACATCCATGCAAGTCTGCATTTCTGGAGTCATGGTTTCAGTCATCATCATCATCATCATCGGAAATACCTCCTGATTTTTTGATGCATAAAATAGTGTCCTTGAAAGGACTACTCATCACATTAGTCTTATCCTTTTAAAGAGTCAATGGGGTTTTTAATCCAGAACTTTTAAGCCTACTATCCCGATATAATTACCGGAAATTTGAACTAATTCTACAGTTATTTAGTGTTGTTTTTATGAGGAATACTATACATTAAGGTTTAGAAACCCTCGCTTTAAAGTGGGGTTTAGTTTAACGAGTTAAATTAACGTCGGGGATCAAAAGTTAGAGTTAAATTTAACTCGAAAAAATGTTATTGTTTTTTAACAAATAAATGCTTAGATCAAGCATTTGTAAAATTATATTAATCTAAGTTTATTAATTTATGTTAATTTAAGGATAGATAGTCTGAAAATTCATCATTTATAATGGAATTTAAACCGCACCTAAAACAAAAGTGCCTCACAAAAAATAAGTTTCACAACTTACATGAGAGAGGATAAAAAATAAATATAATATTATAATGTAGGTTATGAAGAAGATTGCAATTTGAGTAAGCGATCGCTAGCTGTTTTTAATGTCTCAGGTCTTTTGCTAAAGCAAAATCTGATTAACGAATGTCCCTTTTCTGGTTGACTGAAAAAACTAGAACCGGGAACTACAGCAACACCAATATCTTTAATCAGATGGTAAGTGAATTCAACATCTGTTTTATAGCCAAATTTGGAAATATCTGCAAGAACGTAATAGGCTCCTTTGGGAACGAAATAGGGAATTCCAACTAGGTCTAGAATTTGTAAGATGCTGTCTCGCTTTTGGTGATAAAGTTTGGCTAGTTCTTCATAATAGGATGGTGGTAGTTGCATGGCGGCAACTCCGGCTCGTTGCAATGGTGCAGGTGCGCCAACGGTGAGAAAATCATGGACTTTGCGAATCGCCCCTGTTAATTCGGGGTTTGCTAAAATGTAGCCGACTCGCCATCCAGTGACGCTATAAGTTTTAGATAAACCGTTAATAGTAACGGTGCGTTCTTCCATACCGGGAAGAGTCGCTAGGGCAATATGTTGAGTGCCGTCATAGAGAATATGTTCATAGATTTCATCAGTGAACGCTAACACATCCCATTTTTGACAAAGTTCAGCAATTAGAGTGAGTTCTTCACGGGTGAAGACTTTACCTGTGGGATTGTGGGGTGTGTTGATAATAATCGCTTTGGTATTGGCATTGAAAGCTTGACGCAACTGTGATTCATCAAATGTCCAATCAGGAGGATGCAGTGTGACGTAGCGGGGTATAGCACCAGCTAAAATCGCATCGGGGCCATAGTTTTCGTAATATGGCTCAAATACAATTACTTCGTCACCTGGATCGACTGTTGCTAGCATTACAGATGCCATAGCTTCTGTGGAACCACAAGTAACGGTGATTTGGGTTTCGGGATTGATATCTAAGCCGAGATACCAACGGACTTTGTTAGCGATCGCATGACGAAATGGGCGATCGCCCCAAGTAATGGCATACTGATTAACATCTGCCTCTATCGCCTGATATGCTGCCTGTTTCAATTCCAAGGGACAAGAAAAATCAGGGAACCCCTGCGCTAGATTTACTGCATCATGTTGCAGTGCCACCCTGGTCATTTCTCGAATCACGGACTCTGTAAACTGTTCTGCCTTCGCTGATATTTTTTGCCGTCCAATCTTACTCACTCCTAATACCTCCGTATTGCCGTTAACCGGGAATTTCTGCAAACTCGATAAAATCCATAATGCTGGTAGATTTATCGTAGTATAGTCAAATTTCCGATCCAGAGGGAATACAACCTCATAATCTATATACTTAATTATTGAGATTAATAGTCAATTATTGAAGTAACGATCCAGAATCATCATGAAATCTTTGCACCGTCCCGATCTGTATAGCTGGTCTAATTTCAATCCGGCAAGAAATATTGATTTCAATGGGATTGCCTGGATTCGCCCAGATGGCAACATCTTGATTGACCCAGTGGCCCTATCAAACCATGATTGGAATCATCTAAAATCCCTCGGCGGTGTGGTTTGGATTGTGCTGACGAATTCTGAGCATATCAGGGCAAGTAAAGAAATTGCCGATCAAACCTATGCTAAGATTGCTGGCCCGATTGCAGAAAAAGACACTTTTCCTATAGCTTGCGATCGCTGGCTATCTGATGGTGAAGAATTTGTGCCAGGACTGGAGGTGATTGAACTTAATGGTTCTAAAACTCCCGGTGAGTTGGCTTTGTTACTAGAGGAGACAACTTTAATTACAGGCGATTTAGTACGGGCACGCAAAGCAGGTAGCTTAACGATCTTACCAGATGACAAGCTGCTGAATCGAGAGGAGGCTGTTGCTTCTATTCGCAGGTTGGCTCAACTAAGTCGCGTAGAAGCAGTGTTGGTAGGGGATGGATGGCCTGTTTTTCGCGATGGACGCGATCGCTTAAAAGAACTTGTAGCGACACTGTAAATGATTAGGGTAGCACAGCTAGCTATGCTACCCTACAGACGATTGTGGTTCAAATAGATCAAAAAGGCTCTCAGACGAAAATCAAACAACACCGTATCATGGTAGTTAGTAGCATTTCTGTCTGATACTTTCTTTTTTACCATAAAAGAATATCAGGTAAGTAATATCCTGATTTCCTGACGACAGAATGCGAAAACTTTTACTGATTCACTTAGTTGGAGAACGCTGATGTCGAAGGAAAGAAAAAGTAATAAAGAAGCTAAAAAACCTAAAAAAGATCCCAAAGACAAAAAGGAGAAAAAAGACTCAGGTAAATAGTTCTAGCAAAGACCAAGAGTTGCATTTCCTTACATTGACAATACTTCGTCCAGTAGGACTGAATAGGAAAAGTTATTGTCAAAAATTTATTCACCCTTGGTCAAGTATCAAAATCTGATGATTTAAGTTGTGTGTGCGATATTAGGACGGGCTGTGACGCCCGATAGTGCAGCATTAGCGACGTAGGAAGGTCTTGACTCGCTAATGCTACGCTATCGGTGACGTAACTTAATCAAGCAGGCTCAAATTTCAGTGAAACACCGTTCATGCAGTAACGCTTCCCAGTGGGTGCAGGCCCATCATCAAAAACATGACCCAGATGACCACCACAGCGACTACAATGCACTTCAGTTCTGGTCATAAACAACGACTTGTCTACAGTAGTGGCGATCGCACCTTCAATTGGATTAAAGAAGCTAGGCCAGCCAGTACCACTATTAAATTTGGTATCAGATGTAAACAGTGGTAGTTCACAGGCGGCACAATAATAAGTGCCTTGGTTGTATTCCTTATCCAATGGGCTGGTGTAAGGGCGTTCAGTTCCATGTTTACGTAATACATTAAATTGTTCTGGCGTTAAAATCGTGCGCCACTCTGACTCTGGTTTGGTAACTTCAAATCCACTCTGAGAAGTTGTCATTGCTTGTGACCCCCAATTGATATACCTTGATAACAATGCTGTGCCGACTATGACTGCACCAGCCTGTAAAAAATAGCGTTTGTCCATATATCTATTATTTTCTATTTTCCGGTTCACTGGCCAATCAATTCCAGTACGGGATTCCCTACATGAATGACTATAATCAGCGATCGCTCTGAATTAGCCCTGATAAACTGATTAAAATTGGCTAAGAAACAACAAATTATTTTTCAATAAAATACTAGGTGGACACAATTATTTAGAAGACGCATTTCGACTTCGCTCAATGCTCAGTAGCCTGATTAAAAGAGGGTTGAGCGCAGTCGAAACCCAGCAATCTTAAGTTAGGTTTAATTTAGTCCTTCTACTTACGATCGATTTGACTTAATTTTGGATAATACAAGTACAGTTTTCAATTAGAGGATAACGATAGTCAATCATCATCTTCATCAGAGATGGTTGTGAGATCCTGAGTAGTCCCTTGTTTACCCTGACTCGTCAGTAATACAAATGTGCGATTGAGCCGCTTCACGCCACTTAGGGTAATCAGAGTCAGTAAGCCTCCCAATAATCCCATTTGCCATAGACCACAACCAATTGCAGCCCCCAACCCAGCCGCCGTCCAGACACAGGCGGCTGTAGTTAAACCTTTTACTTTTGGCGTTGCAGATTTTCTCGGAGACTCTTGTAAAATCAATCCAGCTCCAAGAAATCCAACCCCGGTAGCTACACCTTGAATTGTGCGACTCAGTGCATTGGTAGCAGCATAGGGACTTTCGCCCTCAGCCTGCAAAGGAATCATCACAAATAATGCTGCCCCCATACTCACAAGCATGAATGTTCTCATCCCTGCTGGCCTACCCCCTTGCTGACGGTTAAATCCAATCAAGCAACCAACCAGAAGCGCCAAAGATAATCTAAACGCTATATGTGGCCAATCGTTGGCAGCAATAAACATTGGCCCCATTGCCTTATTTCTCCTAGAGATAGAACACAATTTTGCACTTATTAGCAGTGAGATGGATGGCTATCCACTTTTATAGCTAAAAACTTAAGCACAGCAAATCAATAGGTTTTTAGTACATTAAAGTTAATTTAACAAAAGGTTATAGATAAGTAAACCAATATACACAAAGCCACCATTGCTGGATTCTTCCTAGAGACAGAAAGGGGGTAGAGAGAGAATAACTATACTAATGCTCAATCCCCAACTGATTGACACTGCTTAATATACATTGGTTTGATAAAGATACCGGAGTTTTTTGGAAAACTTCTTGCTTGGTTCAGTAGAATATGTGATACTCTAAAAACTACAAGTAAAGCACGGTATTTCTATCGAATTGCCGGAGTTTAAAAGGACAGAATTCATGCAGCTACTATGGTTCATCCCAACTCATGGCGACGGACGTTACCTTGCAACTGCTACAGGTGGACGGGCAGTAAGCTTTCCTTATCTGCGGCAGATTGCCCAAGCAGTGGATGACCTTGGTTATACAGGGGCATTGCTGCCCACGGGACGTTCTTGCGAAGATGCTTGGATTGTAGCGTCAACGTTGGTATCACTAACGCGACAAATGCGTTTTTTGGTAGCGATTCGTCCCGGCTTGGTATCACCTGGAGTAGCGGCGCGGATGGCGGCGACTTTTGATCGCCTCTCTGGGGGACGCTTGCTGATTAATGTCGTGACTGGTGGCGATCCCGTGGAGTTAGCGGGAGATGGCTTGCATTTGGATCACGATCAGCGCTATGAATTAACAGATGAATTTTTAACAGTATGGCGAGCGATCGCTAGTGGAGAACAAGCCAATCTTCAGGGTGATTATCTCAATATTCAAGATGGTAAACTGCTGTTTCCACCCGTCCAAAAGCCATATCCACCATTGTGGTTTGGGGGTTCTTCTCCTGTTGCTCAAAAAATTGCTGCCAAGCACGTAGATGTCTATCTAACTTGGGGTGAACCACCGGCGCAAGTAGCCGAGAAGATTGCAGCAGTTCGCAGACTTGCAGAAATACAAGGCCGAACTTTGCGATTTGGGATTCGCCTACATGTAATTGTGCGCGAAACCGAGAGTGAAGCTTGGGATGCGGCGAATCAATTGATTAAGTATGTGGATGACGAAGCGATCGCTAAAGCCCAAAAAGCTTACGCCCGGATGGATTCAGTTGGGCAACAGCGAATGACTCAATTACACCACGGTAATCGTGAGGCATTAGAGATTAGCCCGAACCTGTGGGCGGGAGTCGGTTTAGTTCGGGGTGGTGCGGGAACAGCCTTAGTCGGCGATCCCCAAACCGTAGCTGCCAGGATATTAGAATATGGAGATTTAGGTATTGAGTCCTTTATCCTCTCTGGCTATCCCCACCTAGAGGAAGCTTATCGAGTTGCAGAACTTCTATTTCCCCATTTGCCATTAGAAAATTTACCCACAGTGGAGAAGCAACACATCTTAAGTCCATTCGGCGAGATTGTGGCAAATGAAGATTTCCCTAAGCAAAAGCTTCAAGAAAGAGCAACGTCCATATCCTAGTAGTTATGAACTAGGAGATTAATAGCTATGCTGCACCAACAAATCGACCAAAAAATCTCAGAAAAAGAAGCGTGTGTATTGCGTCGTCAGTTGGGAATACCTAACAATAAACGCTTGTGGGTGCTAGCTTGCATGGATGAACGTTTACCAGTGGAGAAAGCATTAGGAATTGGTGAAGGAGATGCTCATATTTTCCGTAATGCTGGGGGCTTAGTTACAGATGATGCAATTCGGTCAGCGATGTTAACTACACAGTTTTTTGGCACAAAAGAAATCATCGTCATTAATCATACCGAATGTGGCATGATGACAGCATCAGGAGACTTTCTCAGTGAGGTATTGCAAAATCAAGGTATTGACGTAGATCGAGTTAGTGTCGATCCTGCTTTGCCAGAATTGAAGCTACCAAAAGGCGTTTTTTCCAAATGGATCAAAACCTTTACCGATGTGGATGAAATCTGCACACAGCAGGTGGAATTACTGCGGAATTCTCCTTTAATTCCCCAAGATGTAGTTATTCATGGCTACATATGGGAAGTAGAGAGTATGAGTTTGCGCCATCCTTACAAACGCTTGAGTGAGAAAGTCAACACAGCATCAGCTATGAATACCAAAACCACAAAACATACTGAACCCGTTTTAGAAATTGGGAGTTTAATTGAATGACAAATATTTTAGCGATCGCAGGTAGCCCAACCCATCCATCTAGAACCTATGGTGTTGTCGAATACACTGCCCAGCTTTTACAGCAAGAAGGGTTGCACGTAGACATTATTTCAGTTCGGGATTTGCCTGCTGAAGATTTAGTTTTTGGACGATACGACAGCCCTGCTTTAGAACAGCCAAAAGCTTTATTAGCAAAGGCAGATGGTGTGATTATTGCCACCCCAATTTACAAAGCTGCTTACACAGGAGTGCTAAAAACATTTCTAGATTTGCTGCCACAAAAATCATTAACAGGTAAACCTGTGTTACCAATTGCTCTGGGTGGAACGATCGCTCATTTATTAGCAATTGAATATGCCCTAAAACCTGTGTTATCTGAATTAGGAGCGCGGCATATCCTCGCTACTGTTTATGCAGTAGACAAACAAATTCAACGCCAAGCCGATAACAGCGTTCTGTTAGATGAGGAAATTGAGCAAAGACTCAAAGACGTTCTCAAGGAATTTGTTAAAGCTGTAGAATATGATGCCGCAGCACCTCAAGAATTGGTTCATGCCAATTAAATAATCAAGTTTATACCTCCGTTTGCTCGTAGCAGAGGGGTAATTTTTACCCATCTGTTACTTTTTTTAAAGTTAATCAGATCCACATAACTTTACTTTCAGAAATTGCACTTTTATTGCAATATTAAAATTATTTATAGCCTACACTCATACTTATCTCTCAACTTCTATAGTCTATTCAAATAACACCGCTATAATTGATAATTTTTCTACAAAATATCTTGTATATATGCAAATTGTCTCCTAACTCTACCTGTAGTAGATGAGTTAAATTTACTCATCTACTACTTTCTCCACTTAAATTTCAAAGTTTATCAACAAATTCACAAAATTATAGGTTGGATAAGGCTAATACCTTACCCAACCAAAGTGCGATCGCTGTTAATACAAGAGCATCATAACTTTATTTAGCTTTAACAAAGGCGGTAAAAAGTTTATTGTAAATGAGTAGCGATCGCTTGAAAAACAAACTTTCTTTTATTTGGCGCTAATTACGAGCTGTCGTTGGCGCAACCAGCCGTAGGAACCGCTTTTCATATTAAAAGCCACCGTATATTAATGGCAATGTGCTTTTTTGGCCAGGTTAGCCAGTAAATTAGAAGTAGGGCGTAAAAAAATAAACTCAATGAAAGCGATGTCTAACGACAAGCCGCAAGGCATCTGCGCTTCTGAACTTGCGTCTATCGTCGGTGAAGAAAATGCTATTTGCCTTTGGGGAAATATCGAACTCAGTCAGCAAAAACGTATCCAACAAGCTATAGCTTCTGGAAATTCACCCAGTTGTATTGTCTATCCCCGCAGCCAAGAACAGCTAGCCGCAGTCATTACCACAGCTCACGCAAATAACTGGCGCGTCCTTCCCTGTGGTAGTGGGAGTAAACTTAGCTGGGGTGGTTTAGCAAAAAGCATTGATGTTGTAGTTAGTACAGAACGCATCAACCAACTGATTGAACACGCCGTTGGCGATTTGACTGTCACCGTAGAAGCTGGGATGAAGTTCTCTGATTTGCAAGCACTTTTGGCAAAATCGCGGCAATTTCTTGCCCTTGACCCCACAGCACCAGAGTCAGCAACCATTGGCGGTATTGTTGCCACAGGTGATACAGGTTCTCTGCGGCAACGTTATGGCAGTGTGCGCGACCAGTTACTAGGTATTACCTTTGTCCGTGCTGACGGAGAAATCGCCAAAGCTGGGGGAAGAGTAGTTAAAAATGTCGCCGGATATGACTTGATGAAGTTGCTTACGGGGTCTTATGGCACATTAGGCTTTATTAGTCAACTAACCTTTCGCCTGTATCCGCTAGCCGAGGCATCGGGGACGGTGGTACTAACTGGGAAAGCTGAGGCTGTATCTCAAGCGGCTGATATCCTTCGGGGTTCGGCGTTAACACCAGTTCAGGCTGATTTGCTATCAACTAAATTGGTGTCTAGTTTAGGATTGGGTGAAGGGCTGGGATTAATTGCTCGCTTTCAAAGTATTAGTGAGAGTGTTAAGGAACAATCAAACCGAGTTTTGGAAGTTGCACAAAAGTTAGGGTTAAATGGGGCAATTTTTGCCGATGATGATGAAGCTAATCTATGGCAGAGATTGCAGGAACGAATACATAGTACTGCTACAGAATCTGTAATTACCTGCAAAATAGGAGTGTTACCTACTGCTGCTGTGGAGATTTTGACTCAGGTGGAGTTGGGTTTAATTCATATTAGTAGTGGTTTAGGTTTGTTACAATTAGAGAGTAAAAATCAAGTTTTGAAAATCCGCGATCAGCTAGGCTCTGCTGTAAGCTCTCGCACTCAAGCGAATAAAGGTTTTTTAACAATTCTGTCAGCACCAGTTGGGGTTAAAGAACAAATAGATGTTTGGGGTTATACGGGGAATGCTTTACCGTTGATGCGCCGTATTAAGGAACAGTTTGATAGTAAGAATATTTTAAGTCCTGGTCGGTTTGTAGGTGGAATTTAAGAACGAACCGCGAAGGACTCGAAGGATGCAAAGGAAGAGGGGAAAAGTAGAAATATGCAAGTTTCAGATAATTCTGTTAATAATACGGCTAGTTTAAAAAATTTAAAGGGGTTTGATGTTAATCATCCACCTGATCCGAAGTTGATTGATAGTTGTGTACATTGTGGATTTTGTCTCTCAACTTGTCCCAGTTATCGGGTGCTGGGTAAAGAGATGGATTCTCCTAGAGGACGTATCTATTTAATGGATGCAATTAACGAGGGTGAGATTGCTCTAAATACGGCAACGGTAGAACATTTTGATTCTTGTTTGGGCTGTCTTGCTTGTGTGAGTACTTGTCCTTCGGGGGTGCAATATGACAAATTAATTTCTGCAACTCGTCATCAAGTTGAACGCAATTATCCCCGTAGTTTACCAGATCAATTTTTTCGTCAACTGATATTTTCTTTGTTTCCTTATCCTAACCTTTTACGGGTTTTATTAGTTCCGTTATTAGTTTATCAAAAGTTAGGCTTTGCTAAATTATTTCGGGCTACGGGTTTACTAAATAAAATATCGCCCCGTTTGGCAGCAATGGAATCAATTCTGCCAGAAATTACTCTCAAATCTTTTCAAGATAATTTGCCTACTGTGATTCCTGCTAAAGGTGAAAAGCGGTATCGAGTCGGGGTAATTTTGGGTTGCGTCCAACGCCTGTTTTTCTCCCCCGTAAATGAAGCCACAGTGCGCGTTTTAACAGCAAATGGTTGTGAAGTTGTGATTCCCAAATCTCAAGGTTGTTGTGCGGCACTTCCTGAACACCAAGGACAAACAGAACAGGCGCAAGCTTTAGCAAGGCAGATGATTGATAGTTTTGCCAAGACAGATGTCGATTTTGTAATTATCAATGCTGCTGGTTGCGGTCATACTTTAAAAGAGTACGGTCATATTTTAGAAGATGACCTAGAATATCGGGAAAAGGCCAAGGATTTTGCAGCGAAAGTTAAAGATGCTCAAGAGTTTTTGGCAACTGTTGGGTTAACAGCAAAACTTTCACCCCTGACAGATAAACCCTTGAATTTAGTTTATCAAGATGCTTGTCATTTATTGCATGGACAAAAGATTAGCGTCCAACCGCGTCAGGTGTTGCGACAAATTCCAGGGGTAAAGTTGAGAGAACCAATAGATGCAGCTTTATGTTGTGGTAGTGCAGGGGTTTATAATATGCTGCAACCAGAAGTTTCTGAAGAATTGGGTCGGCAAAAAGTAGAGAATTTGTTGAATACTGGTGCTGAGTTAATTGCTTCTGCTAATCCTGGGTGTACTTTGCAAATTACTAAGCATTTGCAGTTGCAAGGTAAGAAAATTTCAGTTATTCACCCGATGGAGTTGTTAGATTATTCGATTCGCGGTGAGAAATTGAAATTGTAAACGTTTGCTAGCTACGTTGTGCATTTATATTTTGCTAGCTACGTTGTGCATTTATATTATGTCCGGTGGCTGTTATCCTGTCTAAGCGAAAACTTAATTAGAGAGATATCTTACCGTAAATTAGAAGCCATAAACTTCTAACTCTGCCAGTGACAGTTTTGGATTTTAGATTTTTTCATCAATCCAAAATCCAAAATTGAATTACTCCTAACTACCGACTTTAGTCACCACGGCTTCAACTGTAGCTTTTTGTTCGTCAACGTCCACGGAAGTAACTGCCCAACGCAGAGGTTCGCCTTGTTTCTTTAACTCTGTTTCAATTACTTCTAGTAACTCTGCGGGAGTTTCTTGTAAATCAATTTCTGCGGTAATAAAATGAGTTGTCATTTTGGTAAATCCTGTTAATTTCTAGTTTCTAGAATAGCTGATTTCATCTGCAATGAAATACTTGTGTAACTTATCAGATTTGGTAATCTCCGTGAACAGTTATTCAGTTATGAATAATCATCCGATATACTGATAACTGTTCGCTGATTATTTGCCTTTGCCAAATTGTAACTGATAAAGTACATCTTCTTTTTCCGTCTGAATTTTCAAATCAGAAAGGGGTTTGGCAATACAAAGCAATACGTAACCTTGCTTTTGCAAATCTGGACTAACGCCCATACCATCAGTTTGATCCACAGTTCCCTCGCTTATTTGACCAGCGCAAGTTGTGCAAACACCTGCATTACAAGAACTCGGCAGTTCCAAACCAGCAGCATCGGCAACTGATAAGATCGTTTCATTTTCAGGAACTTGCAAGGTATGAATTTTGCCTTGGTGATCAATTTCTACGGTGTAAGTTTTGGGCATATACAAAAGAAGCGTGATGCAACGGACAAATGTATTAGTTTATCTGAATTAGTTAAAAATATCCAGATGTTACTATAAAAATTTAGATAAAAGATCAATAATTATAGCAACTAATTCTGAACAATTTTTAGATTAGTAACATTATTTACTATATAATACACAAATAAATTAGTTAAATTTGCTTACTATAAATATGCGCGTAGGCGTAGCCCGCCGTAGGCATCGCGTTTCTTTAGAGACTGTATCTGTAAGTGTGTCTTTTGGCATTGGTTCGATGTCTTGGAAAGTTGACACCACACAAAAGAAGGCGGCTTGGTCGCTGTATGTAGAATTGGTGACGCGCATTGCCCCTTTGGGCCTACGTTCCTCAACCCAACCTACACAGTTTAAGTTTTTTGGCCCTAACTGAACCGTATTAAATTGCAAATTGCAAATTGCGTTAGCCCATTGCGTTAGCGCAGCGAAAAGCATTTTCTAGGAGAGGCTTGTCCTGCCGCTGCGCGAACGCCAACGGCATGGCTTGTCTACGATAGGCTGCGCCAACGCTTAGAGCGACGAAGGAGCGTCATTGCAAATTATAACTTTACTTTTACTGCTAAATGTAACCCTAAAACATCTAACAAAGAATTTAGACTGTAAAACTCAATCTCTCCTTTTTCGGATAGCATCTGGTCAAGTTTATTGTAGAGTTCCTTGACTTGTGCAGAAAGCTGATCAATTCCACCATGCGCTTCTATGACATTTTTTAGCGCCTTACTCAACATTTTTGGATCGCCTTCTTCTAAAACAACTTCAATATAAGCTGCTGCTTCTAGTGGATTTTTTAAGTCTTGAATCAGTTTTTCATGATAGCTTGTACTTTTAGGCATCATCTATCTCTACTTCTGTAGTCTTCCCAATATTCCTTGGCTTTAGCAATATCTTTATCTTGAGTACTTTTATCGCCACCACACAAAAGAATAATAATTGTTGACCCTTCCTGTCCAAAGTATATGCGGTAGCCAGAACCATAGTCTATTCTAAGTTCAAAAACACCATCACCAACTGATTTACAATCACCTAAATTACCCTCCTCTACTCGGTCAAGCCTTGCTCTGATTTTAGCCTTTGCTTTTCTATCTCGCAGAGAGTCAAACCACTCAGAAAAAATATCTATACCGTCAAATCTTAAATAATTCCTGATTTCTTTTGGCTGAACTTCCATGTTGAAATTTTTCCAAATGCCCGATCGCATTATCATTGGTTTGTTAGGGAGATTTGCCCAACAGCCTGCAATTATAGAACCATACCGCAATCCAGCCTCTACCGATGAAATCTGCGACTGTATTCTCAAATTATTAGAAATCAAGGCTCTCTTACGACGAGAAGCTAAAGCCAATAAAACCAAACTTCAGGACCCGAAATTACAAAATTGTGGATTCTTACACCTACTATATCTGAAACTAGATTATCTAGCTTTGGAACTATGCAAAAAGCAGGTTGGTTATCGGGAGTACATTTTCTTCCAGATGCGTTGCGAACAGCAATTGTAGCAATACACCAACTACCGCAAACACCAGAGAGATTATGGTTAAGGCTTTTAGGTAGGGGAAGTGTGCAGTCACAAGCGATTATCGAGTTGCAAGCGTTACCATTAGATCATCCATACCAGAAAGCAACTCTTGAATTAGTTTACAACTTGCGCGAAAACTTGAGAGTAAACCAAGAATTAGAAGCAGATGATAGGGAGTTAATTATGCGATTAGAACCACTTTATCAACGAGACAGAGAACAAGCCAAAGAAGAAGGAAGGCAAGAAGGAAAGCAAGATTTAATACTGCGTTTACTCAATCGCCGTATTGGTGAGATTGATACATCATTAATCGAGCGAATTCAATATTTATCGATTGAACAATTAGAGAATTTAGGAGAAGCATTGCTAGACTTTTCTAACGTCGCTGATTTAGAAACTTGGTTAAACCAACAATCAATCTAATTTATTAATACACCTGGCGACTAGAAGTCGCGGCTATACAGACTTGTGTTGAGCGGAGTCGAAATACGAAACCCACCTCCGTGGGTTAAAAATTCTTGATTTACTCTTAGTCCACGGAGGTGGACTTTCTTTGTGTAGTAGCGAATTCTATTCACCTCATACTTTTCTTTCAGTATAAAAAAACCTGCTAATAACCGATTACCAGTAAGGCTTTCATCATAAAAGTAAGCTAAACTTTTATAGCCAAGTATTGCCTAAAAATTTCATAATTGAAGATAGAACATCCCAATGGAGAACATAAAAATGCTAGAACAATATCGGAAACACGTTGCCGAAAGAGCAGCACTCGGTATTCCCCCTTTACCATTGGATGCGAAGCAAACCTCAGAATTATGTGAATTACTGAAAAATCCGCCAAAGGGTCAAGAGGATATATTATTACATTTATTGCGCGATCGCGTTTCTCCTGGTGTCGATCCAGCAGCTTATGTCAAAGCTGGATTTCTCACTGCGATCGCCAAAAAGGAAATCACCAGTCCCTTGGTTTCGCGCATAGAAGCGGTGCAATTGCTGGGCACAATGGTAGGTGGTTATAATGTGCAATCTTTAATCGATTTGCTGCAATGGCCCACTGTATCTGTCTCAGGCTCATCTGAAACACCTTTAGTAATGGGTGGACAAGGAAAGGAACCCATCGCCGCTTATGCCGCCAACGCTTTAAGCAAAATCCTCTTGGTATATGATGCCTTCCACGATGTTTTAGAGTTGTCTAAAACCAATCCTTTCGCCAAACGGGTGATTGACTCTTGGGCGGAAGCTGAATGGTTTACCCTTCGCCCCACAGTTCCAGAAGCGATTACTGTCACCGTTTTTAAAGTTCCTGGCGAAACCAATACCGACGATTTATCCCCTGCCCAAAGCGCCACAACTCGCCCAGATATTCCCTTACACGCCTTAGTGATGTTAGAGTCACGGCAACCGGGAAGCTTGGCAACCATTGCCGAACTGAAGAAAAAAGGGCATCCTGTAGCTTACGTGGGAGATGTAGTTGGTACAGGTTCCTCGCGTAAATCTGCCATCAACTCAGTATTGTGGCATATGGGAAATGACATACCTTTTGTGCCAAACAAACGCGCAGGGGGTTATGTTTTAGGTGGTGCGATCGCGCCAATTTTCTTTAACACAGCTGAAGATGCCGGTGCTTTGCCTATTCAGTGCGATGTCACCAAACTCGAAACCGGCATGGTAATTACCATCCATCCCTACAAAGGCGAAATCACCAACGAAGCAGGCGAAGTCATTTCCACCTTTACCCTCAAACCTGACACCATCCTCGATGAAGTCCGCGCAGGTGGACGCATCCCCCTACTTATTGGACGTACCCTTACCGACAAAACTCGTCTTGCACTTGGTTTAGAACACAGCACCGTTTTCACCCGTCCCCAGCAAGCCTTTGATACAGGCAAAGGCTACAGCTTGGCACAGAAAATGGTAGGTAAAGCTTGCGGATTACCTGGTGTGCGTCCCGGCACATCTTGCGAACCCATCATCACCACCGTTGGTTCTCAAGATACCACAGGCCCCATGACGCGCGACGAATTGAAAGAACTCGCTTGTCTTGGTTTCAGTGCAGACTTAGTAATACAAAGTTTCTGTCACACAGCAGCTTATCCCAAACCAGTAGACATCCAAACCCATCACGAACTCCCCGATTTCTTTGCTTCTCGTGGCGGCGTTGCCCTCCGTCCCGGTGATGGTATCATCCACTCCTGGTTAAACCGGATGCTGCTACCCGACACCGTGGGAACTGGCGGCGACTCTCACACCCGCTTCCCCTTGGGTATTTCCTTCCCCGCCGGTTCTGGATTAGTGGCCTTTGCAGCCGCCTTGGGTGTGATGCCTTTAGATATGCCAGAGTCAGTATTGGTAAGATTTAAAGGTGAATTGCAACCAGGTATTACCCTCCGCGATGTCGTGAATGCCATTCCCTACGTGGCAATTCAAAAAGGTTTGCTGACAGCAGAGAAGCAGAACAAGAAAAACGTCTTCTCCGGGCGAATTCTGGAAATAGAAGGTTTGCCAGATTTAAAAGTTGAACAAGCCTTTGAACTCACCGATGCTAGTGCCGAACGTTCTTGTGCCGGATGCACAATTAAGCTGAGTGTAGAGACAGTTTCTGAATATCTGCGTTCTAACGTAGCATTGCTGAAAAATATGATAGCACGGGGCTATCAAGATGCGCGTACCATGCTGCGCCGTGTGGCAAAGATGGAAGAATGGTTAGCAAATCCCGTATTATTAGAAGGCGATGCAGATGCCGAGTATGCCGAAATAATTGAAATTGATTTGAACGAAATTAAAGAACCAATTGTTGCTGCTCCCAATGACCCCGATAATGTTAAGTTATTATCGGAAGTTGCTAACGATCCAGTGCAAGAAGTATTCGTCGGTTCTTGTATGACTAACATTGGTCATTATCGGGCAACAGCGAAAGTTTTGGAAGGCGCAGGTGAAGTGAAAACTCGCCTGTGGATAGCACCACCAACGCGCATGGATGAACACCAATTAAAAGAAGAAGGTGTATACAGCGTTTTTGGGGCTGCGGGTGCTAGAACAGAAATGCCAGGGTGCAGTTTGTGCATGGGTAATCAGGCGCGAGTTGCTGATGGCACAACAGTATTTTCTACCTCTACCCGCAACTTCAATAATCGCATGGGTAAAGATGCGCGAGTGTATCTTGGTTCAGCAGAATTAGCCGCAGTTTGTGCCCTGCTGGGACGGCTTCCGACAGTGCAGGAATACTTGGATATTGTGGCGAGTCGAATTCATCCTTTTGCAGATGATTTGTATCGGTATTTGAACTTCGATCAAATCGTCGGTTTTGAGGATGAAGGGCGCGTGATTTCTAAAGAAGAGCAGGCGTTGTTAGTATAGTTTAATTAGGTGGGTGTTATGCCCACCTAATATTTAGCATTTCTAAGAGGAATATTAATGAATAATCTATCTTTTATCAACGAAAAAAATCTCTATGAACAAGACTTTTACTTGTGGACACAAACAATGGCCCAGCAGTTAAAAGAAAATAATTTTAATGAAATAGATATACCTAATTTAATTGAAGAAATTGAAAGCATGGGGAGAAGTGAAAAACGCGAGTTAAAAAATCGATTAATTGTGTTATTAATGCACTTGTTAAAATGGCAATATCAACCAGAGAAACGTAGTGAAAGTTGGCGCAGTACTATTTCTGAACAGCGTATTTGTATTGAAACATTATTAGAAGATAGCCCCAGTTTGCAACCTCTACTTGCAGAAGTATTTGAAGCTTGTTATCACAAGGCTCGTTTCAAAGCATCTGATGAAACAGGGATTAAATTAAATTTCTTTCCTCAAGAATCTCCTTTTACATTAGAAGAAACTTTAAAAAATAGTTATTAAGTTGAAAGAAGGAATGAATTTTTTATACCATAGTTTCAACAAAGCTTGATCTCAGCTTTTAGAGTATGCTAATATTATGTATAAACTTGAATATACTATCATGCAAAAACATTTGCATATGAAATTGCTGCAAGACTATACTAGTGTTGTTGCCCCTGATGACAACGGTACGTTCATAGCATATGTTCCTGCTATTCCCAGCTGCCATGCTTGGGGAAAAACCCCAGATGAAGCTTGGAGAGAACTTGCTTGTGTGTTTGAAATGATTCAGGAAGAATACGAAGAAGAAGGACGCTCACTTCCTTCTAATGTAGAACTTATCGTAGCTTAAGGTTAAATATCTATACTAAAAAATTGTTTACCTATAAACGTTACTGAAGCTGAAATAGTTAACAATAAGGTGTCAGCATGAGTATATGTTGACACTTAAATTAGTTGCTCTTAGAATTGACTCATAGCCTAGCTGAACCTTGACAATTGAATAGTGTGCTTGAAGAATGCGATGACTTCTAACCGTCCAGCAAAGTTAAACCCAAGGTAAAACTATGCCGCATAAGGTAAAAGTCATTGAGAAAGTTCTTAGCAATCTAGGCTTTGAAAAAGCTAAGAAGAAGTGTTCCCATGCTCGCTGGAGACATCCAGATGGACGAGCAACTACAGTTCCAAACCACGGTTGTAACGAGGTTGGGACTGGGCTATTTAAGAAAATCCTTAAGGATATTTTCATCACTGAAGATCAATTTAATGATTTAATTTAAATAAAAATATTATTTATTATACCCATTTATTAAAAACTTAAATAAATAATATATGAGGAGCAACAAAATGATGCAGTATTTGTAAATTTATCCTAGATTGTCTGGGTGAGTCTAGGAAGATTTGATAGAAGCATCATCTATCAAGCACACAAATAATCTACAAACCCCTTTCTTACCTTTAAGAGGGGTTTTTTTGTGTCTGCGCGATCGCACCTTCGTACTTCGCACACAGACCTAACCCCCCAACCCCCTTCCCTACAAGGGAAGGGGGAGAAATCCGGCTCCCCTCTCCGCTTCGGAGAGGGGCTGGGGGAGAGGTCATTCACATATAAACACCTATTTTCGTACTTTATAAATGGATAATCCAACACCCGAAGAACCCTATCCACTGACAAAAAAGGGAACTCGCAATATTGTAATCGGATACAAAGCAGACTTAGTTAAAGTGCAACGTGCCAAAGAACTTCGTCAGCAAATGACACCAGAAGAAAAAATTCTTTGGCAACATCTTCGTGCTAATCGCTTGAATGGTTTGCACTTTCGCCGTCAGCAGATTATCAATGGCTTTATTGCAGATTTCTATTGTCACGCAACTGCATTAGTGATAGAAGTAGATGGCAAAATTCATGAACAACAAGCCGAATATGATGCAGAACGGGACAAAGTTTTGTCAGCTAGGGGACTGCGTTTGTTGCGAATTAAAAATCAAGAAGTGAGACACGAACTTGATAAAGTTCTGATGCGTATTTCCACAGCTTGTTCTCAACAGACCTAACCCCCTAACCCCCTTCCCTACAAGGGAAGGGGGAAAAACCTGGCTCCCCTCTCCGCTTCGGAGAGGGGTTGGGGGAGAGGTCAATCTATGCGATCGCGATAAACTATTAAAATCTAATTATCTGACACCAAAATTTTCACAGGTGAATAGCAATTGATTTTTACACATAGGAATTACTAAAATGCTTGAAATTCACAAAAATTATCTTCTTGACGAAAATCAACAACCTATTGCCGTACAAATTCCTATCGCTGAATTTGAAAAAATTGAAGAAATTCTTGAGAATTACGGTTTAGCAAAACTCATGGAGGAAGTAGAGGAAGAAAAACCACTATCAAAAGATGAAGTCCTAAAATATTATCAATCACTAAAATAATAAAATGTGGTAAGTTGAAAACATTTATGGACTTCTACACAACAGTTTTGCGAAAGAGTGGGGGTTATTGGGTTGCTTTATGCTTAGAGAATGGACTGGTAGGACAAGGGATAAATCAAGAAGCAGCAATCAAGCAACTTAATGAAGCGATCGCCTCTTTTTTTGAAATCTATAAAGTCGAACCTAATATTTACCATGCTTCACTCACTATAGAAGAATTACATGAGTTTTTGTGAGTGGATAACACTGAATTAGGATGATACATCTTCGAGTTCAAGTAAGTTTACATAAAAGTGCATTAGGTAGCGCATCGTATACTTCGGATATTAATGGCTGTACGATCGCTATCTTACTAATTTTTTATACCAACCATAATTCATGTCTTCATCCCCGGATATACCATATAGTCTGGGACTTGCTGCAATTGATTAGACGAGATTCATACTTGTTAGTTATCCATTTTTCTCCACCCTGCCCAACGCTAGTTGGGAAGTGTTGGGGGTTAAGTCTATGAATCAACTTACTGGAGTTTAGACTAGATAGCCCTGACAATAGGGCTGAAGCAGGAAATGTAACTGTATTGTAACGGTGGCTTTAGCTGCTGTCCTTTGTTGACGTTGCAAAAGTTTACATTTAGAATGGAATCGTCAAAAACTGATAAGTATTTATTCTTATCTATCCTGATAATTCGACATTCAATGAGTATAAATTCTTATCTATACCAAAAATCTAATATTCTATAGTTAAAGAATGTTTACAAAAGTATTGATTCCTTAATATAATGAAATCAAAAGCGATAAGCCAAATTGATTGTCAGAAGTGATGAATGCTATAGAATTTCCCTGGCTAACAACCATAATCCTCTTACCCTTGGTGGCTACCCTAGCCATCCCCCTAATCCCAGACAAAGAAGGTAGAACTGTTCGCTGGTATGGTCTGGGAGTTGCGATCGCCGACTTTGCACTGATGATTTATGCCTTTTGGTATAAGTACGACTTCCAAAGCTCAACACTCCAACTTGTAGAAAACTATCCTTGGATACCGCAGTTAGGTTTGCATTGGGCGGTGGGGGTTGATGGTTTATCGATGCCCTTACTGCTTCTGACAGGCTTAATAAATACCCTCGCAATATTCGCGGCTTGGAAAGTTACCACCAAGCCGCGATTATTTTATGGTTTGATGTTAGCGATGTACAGCGCTCAACTTGGCGTATTTGTTGCCCAAGATTTGCTGTTGTTCTTCCTAATGTGGGAAATCGAGTTAGTGCCGGTTTACCTGCTGATTTCCATCTGGGGAGGACAAAACCGTCGTTATGCCGCTACTAAGTTCATTCTTTACACCGCTGCTGCATCAATATTTATCTTGATTGCTGGTTTTGCAATGGCATTCTCTGGAGATACCGTCACTTTCGATATGGCGACTCTAGGAATGAAAGAATACCCCAAAACCTTGGAATTATTGGTTTATGCAGGTTTCTTGATTGCCTTCGGTGTGAAGTTACCGATTTTCCCTTTACACACTTGGCTGCCTGATGCCCACGGTGAAGCATCAGCACCCGGTTCAATGATTTTGGCTGGTGTGTTGTTAAAAATGGGTGGTTATGCCCTCATCCGCTTCAATGTGGAAATGTTGCCTAATGCCCATGTGACTTTTGCCCCAGTGTTAGCAGTTTTGGGTGTGGTTAACATTGTCTACGGTGCTTGCTGTGCTTTTGCCCAAACCAATCTCAAACGCCGCTTGGCTTACTCTTCAATTGCCCACATGGGGTTTGTGCTGATTGGGATTGCCTCTTACACAGAGCTTGGTATCAGTGGTGCAGTGTTACAGATGGTTTCCCACGGCTTGATTGCTGCTAGCTTGTTCTTCCTCTCTGGCGTGACTTACGATCGCACCCACACCTTGATGATGGATAAAATGGGCGGTATGGCTAAGGTAATGCCCAAAACCTTTGCTCTGTTTACCATTGGTTCAATGGCTTCTCTCGCTTTACCCGGAATGAGTGGTTTTGTGGGTGAGTTGATGGTGTTTCTGGGTATCGCCAGCAGTGATGTTTACAGTTCCAGTTTCAAAGTTGTAGTCGTGCTGCTGTCGGCGGTTGGCGTGATTTTGACACCGATTTATTTACTGTCGATGCTGCGTCAAGTGTTCTACGGTGAGCAAAATCAGGAGTTGCACTTGGATGCTCTAATATCTGATGTCAAACCCCGCGAAATATTTATTACCGCTTGTTTGTTACTGCCAATCATCGGAATCGGATTTTATCCTAAGTTAGCAACGCAGACTTATGATGTGAAAGCAGTAGAATTAGCCGCCCATGCTCGTCAAGTTCTACCAGTTGTTGCTCATCAACAACCATCAAGTCTGTACTCGCGTATTTTCTCTGCACCAACATTGGCTACTTCTCAAGTTGAAAGTTCCATTAACATTTCTGAGTAAATTAACTTCCTGTTAAGGGGTCTGTAAGTAAATTCTAAATATTAGGAGAATAAAGGGGTGGTTTCATAACTACCCCTAAAATTTTGGAGCTATTGAGTTGAAACAGATTTTTAGGTAGGGCAATTCATGTAGACGCATTAGCAAAGCGTCTCATATAGAAGCGGCTTCCCGCACGGTATTGCCCTTACCTAAAAATTATTCAAATTTGAGAGTTCCGTCAATACTTAAGTTTTAATAAGCACCGTATTTCCTCACAAGTTCTTCACATTCTTTTTAATCAGATATCTTATATAATGACCAACTCTGTAGTTTTAATATTACTTTTGTTGATATTTCAGCAAACTACAGCCTGAATCCTGACAAAATTTAAGTTTTAATAAGCACCATGTTTCTTCACAAGTTCCTCACATTCTTTTTATAACTTCAAGATAGAGATACTCAACTATTGCAATTAATTAGCTTGAGAGTTTACAGCCTTCTTGCATTGGGGTATTTCGGCAAAAGCGAGACAAACTCTTTTGTTAGCAAAGGTATTGAAGCTTAATTCTACTTTTGCATCTATAGGAGAGTTCTCTCATGGATTTTACAGAGAAAATGCCATTATTTAATCTCAAGACTTTAGGCTATTACAGGTGAATCCTACGTCGTAGGTGATGCCATACCTACATTAAGTTAATTCCTGCCACAGTTAAAAACGATTTAGTTTCTAAATAAAGTAAACCTTCTAAAGATTTATCCTGCACTAGTTAAATAGTTGGGGGAGATGCATTTTGGCTGCATTTTCCATGAAAAAACAACTTTAACAACATAGGTACAATCAATATGAACTTTAAACAATTTGGTGTATTACTATCTCTATCTACAATTCTTGGCCTGAATGTGATTGCTACCAAGGTTTTGGCTGAAGAGCCTAGTATTACTTTTGGAGATGCACTCGGTTCTGGCGGATGTAGTGTTGCTGGTCAGCTTCCTGGAGATGATGGTAGAAGCTTATCGATCATCTTGGATAACATGAGTGCATTCAATGGTCAGCGTCAAAAGTGTATTTTACGTGTTCAAACTTTCATTCCAAGTGGTTTCATCGTCCAAGATGTACAAGTACTGTACCAAGGAAATACTGATATTGATAGAGGGAGTAAAGGTACCAGCTTAAGCAGAACTTATAGCTTTAGTGGTGGTGCTCTTGGTCAAGCCGTAGCTTCCCCTCAAACTACCAAGTTTACATCTAGTAAGGCATTTGCGGAGCAAGATGAGATTACTGTTCTAGCTGCTACAGGTTTATGTAGTGGTGGTGGGCAAGGACTATTAGGTATTAATATGATTGCACAATCCTCGCGAGGAAGTTCTATTTTCGTTGATACAGCCGATATCAATGCTGGGGATGTAAGGCTTTATTTTGACCTAAGACGTTGCTAGTCCTCGCTTTTAGCGATTCTGCGGATAGATGGTGATACACCGCACAAATTCCAAATTTAGTGGTCTTCAATGAGTGATGGGTCTAAATCCCCCACTCATTGAATCTACCGAATGTATTCTTCTTTAAGATTACAAATTTCTGTTGACGGAGAGTAAGTTATGTTGAAATTAAGTGATGCACGTAATTTTTTCATGTTAATATGCTTGTTTTTTTTCTATTGTTATGATGCCAATTCATCTAGCACTGCTACTGCAATAGACAACCAGCCAAAATTTTTGGTTAATAGGCGATGTAATATAAGTTTCGATCCGCAAATAAATCAGTTTACACTTAACTCTCCTATAACTGTAAATGCACAATCGCCAAGGGCTAGATGTATCGTTAGAATTAATACCTCTAATACTCAAAAGCAATTTAGGCTTGTGCCTTTAGCTTTAAAAGGTGTAGTCAAGAAAGCACCAGCACAAATAACCATCTCATCATTTTTAGTTGGCGATCAACCAACTCCATATCAAATGAACTATGGAAGTGCTATGAATTTTGATTTGACTAATCAAATACCTGCAACTAACTATACAACTACAGGAAAAAGTGTTTTAGGCGTTAATTTAGTATTAACAACAACCGGAGGAGAATTAGAGTTGACAGATATGAAGTTTGCACTTCAATAACAATAAAATGTGGTTTGAGTGCTTTTTTAATTTCCGAACTGATAAGCGATCGCTTCTTGAGGAAATGTGATGCTCCCATTATTCCTCATAAGCATTAGTTATAAAACAAGCAGTTTATGGTACTTTAGCCGACGGATTATTAGCGTAGGCACAGCTTACCGCAGGCATCGCCCTTTAGAAAAAACTTTTTGCTTTACTCTTTAACTCCAGTTGGTAGAAATGTTACTTGTTTAGCTAAGGCTTGAGTTATTTTGCCCTCTGCTTTATGTCAAATTTGACCTCTCTCAAACCTCTCCACAAAACGAGGAGAGGTTTAATCAAGGAACTGAAGTTAAACTGTCGTCGCAGCAGCACTTGGTAAACTCACTTTCAAGCGCTTAAACATCGCTTCTCGTGCTTGTACAGCGAGACTATCGTCAAAAGGTTCTAAGGTAATTTCCTGCTGATACTTTAGCCGCAGTGCTGTTTGAATTAACCAATCGGCGACGAAGGGATTTTTTGGTAACAAAGGGCCGTGGGAATAAGTAGCGATCGCATTCTGATAAAATGCTCCTTCTGTCCCATCTTCACCATTATTTCCCAAACCGTATACCACACGTCCCAAAGCTTCCACTTTTCCCAACTTGGTACGTCCGCCGTGATTTTCAAAGCCTACCAAATAAGGTGTGCTACCCGTCATCTCTTTTAAATCTCGCGCCAAACGTGAAGCTGTCACTTCAATTACCAAGTTACCAATACAGCGCTTAGTATTTTCGCCAGGATGCACGGAAACTAAATCGAGTATTCCCAAACCTTCAATCCGTTGCCCCAAACCTGGTTCATAATAATGTCCAAGTAATTGAGGGGAACCACAAGTAAATACTCCTGGTGTGCCATTTTCGATTTTATCGCGCATCGCGTCAGCTTTTGCACCTTGCAAATCACGCATGACAATTTCTTGCTGGCGGTCTTGTGCGCCACCACCAACTATAACATCTACAGTTTTAATATCTGCGGCTGTAGAATTTTGATCCAGGGGTAACACTTTAACATCGTATCCCCGCCACTCGGCGCGACGTTCTATAGTAATTACATTACCGCGATCGCCATAAGTACTCATCAGCGTCGGGTACAACCAACCAATTGTTAATTCCAAATTTTGAGAACTCATAAATTTAGGGAATGGGAAATGGGACGATTACAAATGACAAATAACCAATGACAAATGACAAATTTACAGAATTTTCCGACCAGTCAGAACTTCTCGCACTTCTAGCATGGCTGAGTAGGTAGGTAAAATATGCAGAGTTTCATTCTCTGGTGTATGCTCTAATGCAGTAGCGATCGCTTGTCGCAAATCTTCTTCGACAATTAAATTTAAGTTACTCTCAGGGTGCTTTTGGCTGTAACGTAAACGTAGTGCCATATCGTAGACGCGATCGCCACTCACTACTAAAGTCCCGCCGCGTTCGACTAATTTCTCGGTATCCACGTCCCAAATCCAGGATACATCAGTGCCATCGGGCGTGCGATCGTTCAATACCAGCAATGTGGTTTTATCTGTGCTTTGAGTAACTACGCGAATGGTTTCATTCGTTCCCACAGGATTTTTTGATAACAATATTCGCACTCGTTTCCCGTTAATTACTAAATCTTCCGCACGACCAAATGCAGCTTGGAAGGTATTAATAGTATCTCTGATTGTTACTTCATCAACTCCTAACTCAATAGCCGCAGTAGCAGCAGCTAAAGTATTGTATTTGTTGTACAAACCAACAAGAATTTGCGACCATTCACTACTTTCAAGAGTTGGTTTACTTTTACTAAAACCACACTTGGGACAAGTAAAATCTCCCAAATGAGACAAATAAACACCCTTGTAATCTAGGGAATGTCCACATTTGGGACAATAAATAGAATCAACAGCGTGAGGAATTGCTTCTAGATAATGTTCTGGTTCATTCAAGCCAAAGAATAACACCCGTTGAGGTAACTGTTGACCGAGGTTAGATAAAGTTGGATCATCAGCATTGGGAATTACCACTGTTTCTGGTGGTAGGGTAGAAATAACTTTTGTCCAACGCTTACTAATCGTGTCTACTTCACCGTACCTATCGAGTTGGTCGCGGAACAAGTTTAAACAGAGAATGATTCTCGGCTGGAGTGGTGCTAATACCCTTGGTACAATATTTTCATCAACTTCCAAAATGGCGTAATCAGTATTTAGCGTACCTAGTAAGTTGGTGCTTTCCAACAGCGCCGTCATCAAGCCATTTTCCAGATTTGCACCTGTAGAATTATGAGTGACACGAAAACCCTTGCGTTCTAATATCGTGCATAAAAGCAGCGCTGTAGTAGTTTTGCCGTTAGTACCAGCAATTAAAATCACTCCATTTTTAACTTGCTGACTCAATAATTGTAAGAGTCTGGGTTCAATGCGACGAGCAATCGAGCCTGGTAATACACTAGCAGCACCCAGACGGAGCGATCGCACTATAAAGGTCACACTCTTTGCCACTGACACCGCGAAACCCAATCGCAGTCTATCTATGAATTGTATTTTGTTTCCCACATCTGTACCCTAGTCTTCTGGCGGTTGCTAATTAAAAGTGCAAATTTAATCTTGTGAGTTTAGCGAATCCTGGCTTAAAAAGCCAGTATTGGCAATTTTAGATTTTGGATTGTTGCGCTACTTTAGCTCTGTTTTGACTTGCGCGTAGCGATACCAGCCACTTGCGAGAGATAATCTCAGTAGGCGTTATCTTAAAAAATAGTGCGTGGGCGTAATTACATATCAAGCCCAGTTGGCCGAATTAAGCACAAACTCACGACAAGTAGTACCTTGCAAGGTTCCTTTTGATGAATAGCACAAAGTTTCTTTTTTTACATAAACAAATTACTGGCTGGCGAAGGTGGTTGTCCAAATGCCTGTTGTTGCTTGTAAGTCTTTTCATTATAAGTATGCAACCTGCATCTGCTGGTCTTAATAATGATTTATATGATGGCAACATCTTTGTCGTTTATGCTGGTAATGGTTCATTGGTTCCTCCCAGGCAGACACTCGCACAAACTTTAGCAGAACATAAACCCGTATTTTTGGCTTTTTATCTGGATGATAGTAGCGATTCCAAAAGATATGCCATTTCCATTTCACGGGTACAGGAATTTTATGGCAGGGTAGCAGAGATTATGCCGATTAATGTAGATACTATCCGGCCTAAAGAGAGCTACGATCCAACAGAACCAGGATATTACTATGCTGGGAGTGTTCCTCAAGTCGTGGTGTTAAATAAATCAGGTGAAGTAGTTTTGAATAAAAAGGGTCAAGTACCTTTTGAAGAAATAGACGATCAATTTCGTAAAATCTTTGATTTATTACCACGCACTGAAACAGCACAGCTAAAGCGGCGAGCCTTTAACGAGTTTAGTAGTGAGTTAGCTAAGTAACTTATGGGGTAGACCAATTTGGTCTACCCTAATTTTTAGTTATATCTGTTACTACATTGCCGCCAATGCCAAAGCATAATGTTGAAATATCGGTCTTAACAATTGAGGAAATTACTTCATAGTCTATATTCCGTAATCAATGCCCATTGCCCAATAATTAACAGAGTGTATTCTGATGTCAAAGGTTTACACCACCCAGGAACTAATTCAAATTTTGGCAGCCGAACGCCAAGCTTGCCTCAAAGGAAAACGCTTGAAATTAGAAATAAAAGTCTCTGGCAATCCTGTAATTGACCAGTTTATCAGCACTGATGGGTTGCAACAGTTCACTGCCTATCAAGATTTCAAAACTGCAATTCACGAGTATCAGAAAGAAAATCGAGTTTCCGGTATTATTTGGCGAGAAGTGACAGTTAAAGGAAAAAACTTGCACTATCCCGAAATAGATACTGAGTTAATTGCCCTCAATGGGGACTTAGAGATATTAAAAGCCGCTAAAAATTCCATCGTAGAATTTTGGTATGAAGTCACTGAAGGGATGGATTTATACTTGAGTTTTAATAATAGTAAACAACACCAACAAATTGTCACATCAGATGTAGAAAGAATTGTTCAAAGAACAGAGTGGGCAAGTTTGTGCAAGTGGGAAAATTCTAGCTTTTTGGAAATGATTTTGCAGCTAGGATGGGGTAAACCAGAAGAAGCTTATTATAAACGAGGAAGACCGCGATCGGGTAGTGAATATATTCATGCAGTCAATCCCGGAAATCGCCCCATTGGTTGATTGATATGTAGGCTAGCAATGCTGAAACCTACGGCAAAAGGATGAAGAAAATTGCTACATAATTGTCTTTACTTTCCTTTCTCAAAGAGTATTTACTTGCATACTTAAAATCAAAACTAAAAAATTATTATCAAGGAGCGAAAAAATAGTCTATAAAGCAATACGCTTGGGTTAGCCCCAAAAATCTGAAACTGTGTAGGTTGGCTTGAGAAACGAAACCCAACATTGACTGGGCTTTGTTGGGTTGCGCTTTGCTTAACCCAACCTACAATTTTTATTAACTGAACTGTATTGGTCTATAAAGCTGTTTTTTCGCCTTATCAGATCCTCTACATGCTCACGTTTCTGATTTAATTAAACATCACCGTTATTACTCCAGCCACCAAGGAACCCTGCAATACCAAACACCGCCAAGGCGATCGCTCCCCACTTCAGCGCTGGATTCATATCCAACGAATCCAAGAAACTGGGTATTGTCAAGTTTCCAAAGTCTCCCTCAACTCGGTCATAGCTGTTTATCGGCTCAAAAACATTGTTTGGTGCATCCTCTGATTTTGGCTCATTGGTACGCTGTCCTTGAAAAGCGATCGCTAGCAACAGTGAATCTACCAAGCTAGGCGAAATACGTTGCGCCAAATCTAACACTTTACCTGCATCTCCGACGATAAAATCTCGCGTGGGGTGTTCAGCAACATAAAGAATGGCATCAGCAACTAAACTGGGATCGTAATATGGCGGTATCCCCGAAGGTTTCACCCCTAGCTTGGTGCCAACTTTATTGTAAAAAGGTGTGTTGATTGTCGAAGGCAATATTGAGGTGACGCTGATGGGCCATTTTTCGTGTTGCAACTCGACGCGCAACGCTTCTATAAACCCTTCTAAACCATGTTTGGCAGCAGAGTAGGGACTTTGTAGCGGCAGACTGCGCCTACCCTCCATTGAGGAAATATGAATTAATGCCCCGCGTCCCTCTTGTTTGAGATAGGGTAGTGCTGCCATTGCACCATACACCTGTCCCATCAAATTGACATCAATTACTCGTTGAAATTCTTCCGGTGTGATTTTCTCGAAGGGAGCAATTATCCCTGTAGCCGCAGCATTAACCCAAGTATCCAATCGTCCATATTGTGCTACGGTTTTGTCTGCGATCACTTTTACCTGTTCAAAATCGCTCACATCTGCCACAACTGCGATCGCGTCGCCACCAAAACCTTGGATTTCCTCGACTAAAGTCTTTAGCCCTAGTTCACTGCGTGCTGCAACTACCACCTTTGCACCACGCCTAGCAAACTTCATCGCTGTTTCCCGCCCAATTCCGCTGGAAGCCCCAACGATCGCTACCACTTGCTGATTAATTGACTTCAATTGCATGTTTAATCATTTATATCTTCACCTTTTAATGAATAGCTAGATCATTAATCGCTGCATCTTTCGCTGGACTTACGCACTGGGTAGAGATGCAGATTAGACCTCTTGCAAAAGTTCTTTTTGCAACAGGTGGGAAAAGGAAAAAGGTTAAAGGGGAAAGGTAAAATAACAAACCTTTCCCCCTTTCCCCTTACCCTTTTCCCGGCAAATGCCAAGAAGTCTATTGAAGAAGGCAGTCTCGATGAAACAAGTTTCAAAAGCCTTGGATAAAAGAATGACTGCGGACTAGTATTTTTACTCAGCACGGGCTAAACGCGCCGCTACCACTAACAGAATTCAGCACTTTCAAGTCAGAAGCCAGGAGGCAGAAGTTGTATTCTAACTCCTAGCTCCTGAGTTAAACTTATCGACTTTGAACTATGGACTCTTGACTAGAGTTTTCAAGTTCTGGAAGTTCTACTCTGGCGGGTTTCCAGCCTCCCGCCCAAGCAAGGCATAGATGACGGAAGCGATCGCCCCGCACCTCAAAATTCGGGTACTGGTCGAAACTCGCACAAGCCGGAGATAGCAACACCACAGGCGCTTGATACTGCTTGGCTAATTCTGCCGACTTGGGAACTGCCCTTTCCATAGTTTCCACAATATGGTAGTTATGATACCCCACCTCTCGCAGACGTTTGGCAAATGCGGGTGCAGCAGAGCCAATCAATAACACAGCAGCAGCTTTGGTTTGAATTTGTGCTAGCCAGGCAGTATCATCCCCTGCTTTGGCTTCTCCACCAGCAATTAAAATCGCTGGACTATTAACGGATGCTAAACCAACTTCAGCCGCATCATAATTAGTAGCCTTGCTGTCGTTAATGAAATCAATACCTTCCCATGTGCAAATATGCTCCAAACGATGGGCAACACCAGGAAATTCCCGAACTGCACGCGCGATCGCATCACGATTAATTCCCGCTAATCTTGCTGTTGCTACTGCCATCAGCAGATTTTGCTGGTTATGTTCTCCCACCATTCGCAAACTAGATACTTTCACAATTGGTTCTGGTGCCGAGGTTGCAGTCAATTTTTCCACAACCCAGCCGTCTTCAATGTAAAAGCCTTTTTCGCTAATCAGAAAATCTTTTCCTCTGACACTTGTCCAATAGGCATCAGGCCAAGCACTTAAACCTAGCTGGCTCAAGTAGGCATCATCGCCATTGAACACTTGCAACTCAGACTGATGTAATAACTTGGCTTTGATGTTGTAATAGTTCTCCAAAGTCTTATGGCGACTCAGGTGATCCGGTGTGAAAGTCGTCCAAACACCGATCCGGGGAGCAAGAGAACTCGAAGATTCTATTTGATAGCTGCTAACTTCCGCAATCACCCAATCAATATAATTTTGGATCGCAGTTCCTTCACCTCTGCTCCCCTGCCCCTCGGTCACTGAGCGACTTGCCCTGAGCGTAGTCGAAGGGAGCCGAAGTGCTGCCCCCCTGCCCCTCTGGGATAGGGCAACTTCACAAGCAGCGTAGCCAATATTACCGCAGGCGGGTGCATTTAATTCTGCTGCTTGGAAAATGGCAGCAATTAAAGCTGTGGTAGTAGTTTTGCCGTTAGTGCCAGTAATCCCTACCCAAGGTAGCGATTGTAAATTTCGCCAAGCGAGTTCCATTTCGCCAATGGTTTCAATACCTAACTGGCGTGCCTCAACTAATACGGGAATATCCCAAGGCACGCCAGGACTAACGACTATTAATTGGGGTAAATTAGCACCATTCAATTCTAGGGATTGTCCTAGTTTAACGGTTATTTGCTCGGCAGCGAGTTCTTGTTGTTGTTCCAGGAGGGTTTCGGAGGTGTTGCCATCACTCAGCTCTACCTCCCAACCTTCCCGTTTCAACAATCTCGCCGCAGCAACACCGGACTTTCCCAATCCAATAACAGTAGCTTTGGACATAGATTGCAGCAGAGTGTCCCTGGTTAAGCACTCCCTATAGTAGCCTTTCTTGGCAAAAATTACACAAGTTTTTGTTGATCTACGCTACAGATTTTTGACGATCGCACCGAAGTCAGCTAAAACACGGGCATGATTGCGAACTAATCCCAGTAGATGTAACCGATTACGCTTAATTTCTGGATCGGAGTCCATAACTAAAACACTATCTGGGCCATCAAAGAAGTTACTAACTGCCGGAGCAATTTTTGTTAATGCTGCTACTAACAGTTGATAATTTCGGGTCTGCTGTGCTGCTTGAGTTTGCGGCACTGATTCGATTAGTGCTTTATACAAAGCGTCTTCAGAGGGCTTTTGGAATAATTCTTGACGAACTACGCTTGTTGGTTCTAGCTGTTTTGTATCCAAATCACCTTGGGCGGCTAATCGTGTGGAACGGTTAACGGTTTCGTAGATGTTATCTAAGGTACTGTCGTTGCGGATTTGTTGTAAGTATAAGGCGCGATCGCGGACATCCAATAAATCTTTTAACGTCCGTTCTGTGTATTCTGGGTCATTTTCTCCCAAAACTGCATTTACCAAATCGTAATCAATCTGCTTTTCTTCTTGTAATAAGGTGCGGATGCGTTGCAAGAAAAACTCTTGTAATGCTGTGATTAATGATGCCCGATCTTTGTGATATTTTGCTGCAAAGTCTGTTGCTATTTGCGCCAATAAATCATCTAAATTTATCGGCAAATTATCAAACCAAGTAATTTTAACTACAGCATTAGCCGCACGGCGCAAGGCAAAGGGATCGGATGAACCGGACGGAATTAAACCTAAACCAAAGATACTCACTAAAGTATCTAATCTATCTGCCAAACCTACGATTTTACCCGTGAGTGTTTCAGGTAAAATATCACCGGCTCCCTTTGGCAAATAATGTTGATAAATTGCCTTTGCTACTTCCGCATCTTCACCACTAGCTAAGGCATATTTTTCTCCCATAATGCCTTGCAGTTCCGGGAACTCATACACCATTTGTGTCACCAAATCTGCTTTACATAATAAAGCAGCACGTTGGATTCTTTGGCTTTGATTTTCCGCTAGTTCTAATTGACTGCTAATTTGCTCGGCGATTTTAACTATTCTATCTACCTTGGCACGTACCGAACCCAATTCTTCTTGAAAAGTGACTTTTTCTAACTGGGGTAAAAAGCTTTCTATTGGCTTAGTTAAATCAGCTTCGTAGAAAAATCTACCATCAGCTAATCTGGCACGAATTACCCTTTCATTTCCAACAGCAACAATATCTGATTTCTTGGGATCGCCGTTAGAAATGGTGATGAAGTTGGGCAATAATTCTTGCTCAAAGCTCCCTGGTTTGAATACAGGAAAATAACGTTGATGAGTAACCATCACTTCAGTAATTACCTCAGTTGGTAATTCCAAAAATTCTGGTTCAAATTTACCAACAACTGCGGAAGGATATTCTACAAGGTTGGTTACTTCCGCTAACAAATCGGGGTAAATTACTGTGTATCCGCCTAAATTCTCTGCGACTGCATTTACTTGTTCTTTAATCAGATTTACCCGTTCTTCTGGATCAACGGTGACATAAGCAGACTTGAGGGCGTTAACATAATCAGTAGCTTGGGCAATTGTCACAGGTTCAGGATGTAAGACCCGATGACCTTGGGAAATGCGATCGCTCTGAATCGTTTTAGAACCATTCACTAATTCTAAAGGCAATACCCTCTCATCTAACAAAGCTATCAGCCAACGAATTGGTCGGGAAAACCTCGCATCCCCATTCCCCCAACGCATCAACCGCTTACCTTCTAAACCCCAAATCCACTGGGGAACAAGTTCTGTCAAAATTTCCGCTACAGGACGACCGGAAATTCTTTTTTGCACAAATACAAATTCCCCTTTGTCAGTAGGGCGAACAGACAGCGCATCCAGTTCCACACCTTGCTTTTTGGCAAAGCCTGCTGCTGCTGCTGTTGGCTGACCATCTTTAAAAGCGGCTTGGGCGGGGGGTCCTTTAATTTCTTCTTCTCGATCTGGTTGCTGCGATGGTAGCCCTTTAATCAATACCGCCAGCCGCCGGGGAGTACCGTATATCTGGACACTTTCGCCCTTGAGGCTGTTTGCTTCCAGGCTTTGGGGAATGCGTTCCTGCCATTGCACTAAAGCATCACTGAGAAAACTTGCAGGTAGTTCTTCTGTACCAACTTCTAATAGAAACCCAGGCATATAACACTGTTTTCAACTTTGCGTAGCTCAACTTTATCAGTTATTCTTAGGCGATCGCTCGTGATTTTTAGCTGAATTGGTCATCGAAGAGAATAAGGGGAAAACCCCATAGTTAACAATTCAAAATTCCACATTAAAGACATTTTGCCTGCGACACGCTATGCAAACAGAGAAGAATTTAAACTCCTACTGTTGTAAGATCGCTTAGAGTAACTGGGCTACGTGTATACGCAGGGATCTTAAACCCTTTAATTTACGATAAATGAGGAATGGAAGTTAAGCCAGGATAGATTGCATCTAAAGGAGCGTAGAGGCAAAGTGGCTTGTCGTAAGATATCACTATAGATTTGACATTTTATGCAAAACTTTATAAAACAAGTGCTTCTCTTCATAGATTCATTACATTACATCCTGTATTTTATGCGGTATTTACGGATATATATTTCTATCGTAAGCTTAGTCTTGATTGATGCATTGATATATGCATCATGACAATCAATTTTGGAGTTATGACCATGAAAAATATTTTCGCCAAAATTACCGCGATCGCAGCAACCAGTGTTGCGATCGCTACTAGTGCTAACAACCCAGCCCAAGCTATTGAATTAAACTTTAATTGGCAAGGTAATGCTGGTTACTCAGCAACAGGTTCATTCAGCTACGACGAAACTACAGCACCAACAATCATTTCAGAAGCTGGTAGTGGAGCCACCAACTTTTTACAATCCTTGAATGTCTCCTTCTTAGACCCATCTAAAAATCTTCTGGGAACCTATAACACCGTTAGTGGTGGAGTATCAGAATCTAGCTTTTTTGCTTTCAATTTTAATACTTCCACTCAGACATTATTTGGTCCCTTTAATGTCGCCGGAGGAACGGGTGTAATTGGAGAATATTTCTTCCAGGGAACAGTTGGCGACTCTTTGCAATTACGTCAGGATGTCGATCAACAAGGAACGTCAACAACACTAGATCAAAATTCTGGCTCTATTCAGGTATCCAAAGTGCCTGAACCTGCTTCTCTCTTGGGTTTGCTAGCATTTGCTGGTTTGGGTATAGCTTCAACTTTAAAGAAAAAGCAAGCCTCTTTCTAGAAAGTTTTACTTTCTAGTCAGAGCTTGCCAAATTTACTGAATCTCTATTCTAACCCTACTAGTTCAGTTAACTAGTGGGGTTATCATATAACCTCATTAGAAATATGCGTGAAATTAATTTTACTTTTACCTCAGCATTTATTACTCAGCACTCAACACTGTTTTGGTCAGTGCCTTTGAACTACTCAAAAAGTGGGATTTTGCTTAATGAATACTATACTGATGACTTGGTTAAAAATACTTCATGTGCCAGTTGAAAAGGCGGAATGAGGGTTATATGCATAATAGTGAATATAATGTTACAATTCACCAAGTGTAAATTTAGGCATTAGTTCGTAAATAAAAAGACCAAGTTTTGTCATAATCACCAAAAAATCAAGTTTATATTTATTAATAATCTTCTCCGTTTATACAAAGTCATATATTGATTTTTAAGTGTTTTATGCCGGACAAAAATTGCCTTTTGACAACCACAAAGAAAATTTATAAGCAATGTTTAACACATTTTTTTTAATTAAACAATTTAACCAGTCAAAATACAGCATTTATAAATAAATGAGGTAATAAAATGCAGAGATACAAATCAGATATAAACCGTTTCTACCTCTGCTTACTGCCTCTAAACCTATAGCTTTTGCTTTATGCAAAATAAAACGCTGTAAGCAATAAAAATAGCAGCCCCTACTGGCTATTAATAAGTAATTCGCTCGTCTCATGCTATCTTCACAAAATTCACAAATAATTCATGCATATTCTGATTTATTCCTACAACTATCATCCAGAGCCAATTGGAATTGCTCCGTTAATGACTGAATTGGCAGAAGGACTAGTCAAGCGAGATCATAAAGTGCGAGTGATTACGGGAATGCCCAACTATCCTCAGCGCGAAATTTATGATGGGTATCAGAATAAATGGTATCTTACTGAACAAAAAAATGGTGTGACTATTCAGCGAAGTTACGTCCGTATCAAGTCTAAACCTAAGCTCGTGGATCGGCTGTTGCTAGAGTTGAGCTTTGTTTTTACGAGCTTACCCCAAGCCTTTAAAGGTGGGCGACCAGATGTGATTATCTTAACAGTCCCGCCGCTACTAGGTACGTTGCCAGCAACAATATTGGGCTGGTTATACAATTGCCCAGTAGTTCTAAATGTGCAAGATATTTTACCAGAAGCGGCTGTGCGTATCGGGCTATTAAAAAACAAATGGATGATCCGAACTCTTGCAGCTTTAGAGAAATTTGCGTATCGGACTGCACACACTATTAGTGTGATCGCTGATGGGTTTCGTGAGAATTTAGTAAATAAGGGAGTACCTGTTAATAAAATCGTTTGTATTCCCAATTGGGTAAATGTAAATTTCATTCGCCCGTTACCGAAACAGAGTAACTCCTGGATATCTAACCATCAACTAGATGGGAAATTTGTAGTACTTTATTCAGGCAACATTGCTCTAACGCAAGGTTTAGAGACAGTAATAGAAGCAGCCGTTTGTTTACGTCATATCAAAGATATTGTTTTTGTTATTGTTGGCGAATCAAGAGCATTGCAAAGGTTGCAGGAATATTGTCTATCAAATGGAGCAGATAATGTTTTGCTACTACCGTTACAGCCGCGAGAAAAACTACCTGAAATGCTAGCAGCTTCTGATGTTGGGCTAATTGTGCAAAAGCACAATGTGATTTCGTTCAATATGCCTTCAAAAATACCACTTTTGTTGGCGAGTGGTCGCCCAATTGTGGGTTCAGTTCCCGCCACTGGTACTGCTGCTAAAGCGATCGAACTCAGCGGTGGTGGGATAGTTGTTGAACCAGAATCGCCCCAGGCAATGGCCGCTGCGGTGCATGATTTATATGCTAATCCGGCTCTAGTAAGGAAACTAGGTAACACAGGAAGACAATTTGCCGAAGAAAACTATTCTTTAGAGCAAGCGCTCGATCGCTATGAGTGGCTTTTTTCTCATATTGTTACCAACCGAAAATCAACTGTGGGAATTTTACCGAAATTCGATTCTAAGAAATCAGTTGTGGATGGTTGAAAGGGATTGAGGATTTCTCACTCGTTAGCTACCCAGACAAAACCCCGATTGGGATAAATTAACTCACCCGAATGGGTGATTTAAAGATCAACCGATCGGGTGAACTAACTGTAGGAAGTTGAGACTACTTAAAAATAGGAATCTAGAGAACACTAGCTGATTGCACGTCGTTCTTGGTGAGGATAACTTGATGAAACTTGCAACTTTGATTAAAACACCTGAATTAATCAGTGTAGGCGTACTCCTGCAAAGAATCAAAGCTACTCCTAGCGTGTCGCAGACAAGCCTCTCGTAAAGGCATTGCTCTAGACTTTTTTCTTCCTTAAGATCAGTATTCACTAATACTCAAGGGCGATAAACTCATCTGTAACTTATACCAATCTCGTTTACTATGTGGTTATAATGCAAGCAAGTGCTTGCAAACACTCATAAAAAACTTAGCATCAAGTACGGCACAAACTTATGCACCCTTGATCTAGTCAGCAACTAAGGTATTTGCAACGGCAAGTTTAACCACGGCGACAACGCGAAAAATTGCTCGTGTTGCTGCGGTCAATGAGGTAAATTTATTTTTACCGAAGCGATCGCTTTACAGGTAGAAGCTTTAGCTACAACAATACGAACCGTGCTTTAGCTCGGAAAGAAAGCACTGGGTTTATACTGACTAACAAAAAACTATAAATTACACTTTAAGAAATTGAACGGAGTTAAGTAATGTACAAATCAACCATAATGTGCTGAACAAAATTGCTTCATTTTAGGTGCTAGACATCGTGAGCGATCGCCCAAATACCAAAACATATTTTTCACCAACCTAGAGAAAAAAGGGCTAAAAAACTATTCAAAATAATGCTTTTTTAGCGAAAAGTAGATTGCCCAAGTCTAAATCCACAAGACGAGAAAACGAAGATGTCCCATTCTGAGTTCCCTGACTCTCCCTTACCCATTGAAATAGAACAGCCTGCTGTTACTGATTCTAGTCAAGAGTCGCAACAATTACCACAGCGATCGCCTCAGCCACCTCAAAAACGTCGTTGGCCCCTACTATTAGGAATCATCTTATTAATTGGAGGTGTAGGTTTTGGTTGGCGCTGGTGGCAAACTAGTAATGCTAGGAATGCACCAGGTGGTGCTGGGGCAAATGCCGGTCAACCTAGAGCAGTTCCAGTCAAGCTAGCAACAGTGAAAACTGAAACCGTTCAAGAAAGTTCGGAGTTTATTGGCTCCTTAGAGGCTCCACGTTCAGTAATCATTAAGCCACAGGTTGAAGGGCGAATTACCGAGATTTTCATCCAAGAGGGCAACCGCGTTCAACAAGGACAAGTCATTATTAGTCTGCAAAGTGATAATGTCCAAGCTCAATTATTACAAGCTAGAGGCTCACTGCAACAAGCCCAAGCACGTCTTGCTGAACTCCAAGCAGGTACACGACAAGAAGAAGTTGCCCAAGCTAGAGCGCAGTTAACCCAAGCCCAAGCTCGTTTTAGAGATGCTCAATCGGGATCGCAACCAGAAGAAATTGCTCAGGCTGAGGCGCAAATTCAGTCAGCTAAATCTGATGTGGAACTAGCACAGTCACGCGCCAAACGATACGCACAATTGAGAAAAGAGGGCGCAGTTTCCCAAGATACCTTAGAAGGATATGTCAAAGAACAGCAAAGTGCTGAAGCTGCTCTAGTCGTAGCCCAGAAACGCCTAGACCAACTCCGCCAAAGCAGAAGATCGAGTATCAATGAGTTAGCTGGTGCTTTGGAACAACAGAAACAAAACTTAAGGCAACTAGAAAATGGTTCGCGCCCAGAAGAAATTGCCCAAGCGCGATCGCAAGTAACTCAAGCAGCTGGACAACTCCAAGCTGCTCAAGTCCAATTGCAATACACAAAAGTTCTGGCACCTTTCACTGGTACTGTTGGCGATATTCCCACAAAAGTGGGAGATTTTGTTGAAAGAGCAGACCAGCTTACTACACTTACTAGAAACGACTCTTTAGAACTGAATATTTCCGTTCCCCTAGAAGAAGCCAGAAAGTTACGCTTAGGATTACCAGTGCAAATGCTGAACGCCCAAGGGCAACCCGCAGCAAGGGGTAAGATAAGTTTCATTTCCCCAGATGCCAGTTCAGATTCGCAGACAATTTTGGTGAAAGCTAACTTTGGTAATTCTAGAAGTCAACTGGTAAATCGCCAATCAGTGCAAACCAAAGTGATCTGGAACGAACGTCCAGGAATTTTAATTCCAGTTACAGCAGTATCTCGCCTGGGTGGAGAAACTTTTGTATTTGTGGCTCAAGCACCAGCAGAAAAGAAAGCTGAAGCGCCAACAGAAAAAAAAGCTGAAGCGCCAGCAGAAAAGAAAGCTGGAGCGCCATCTTTAGTTGCTCAACAAAAACCAGTGAAATTGGGAGCTATTGAGGAAAATAATTATCAAGTTATCGAAGGACTAAAAGCTGGAGACAAAATTGTTGTTTCTGGTATTCTCAACCTAACTAATGGCGCTCCCATCACTCCAGCACCGGAACAAGTGGGTAGTATTCAGAAGCCTTAGCTGAAGGGGAAGGGAGCAGGGGGCAGCACTCGGCTACGCTCAGTGACCGAGGAGCAGGGGGAGAATTCGTAACTCCTAACTCTTCACTCAGCACTCCTAACTCAGCACTCGGAACTGTTTTGCCCAATGCCCCATTTCCCATTTCCCATTCCCCAATACCTAATGCCAAATACCCGAAGCCCAATTTTTAAACTATGTTTGTTGACTTCTTTATTAAGCGACCAATTTTTGCATCGGTCTGCGCGATCATCATCCTTTTAACAGGATTAATCAGTATTCCCTCACTACCGATCGCCAGATTCCCAGAAATTAGTCCCACCCAAATCACTGTAACTTCCAACTATAGCGGAGCTAGTGCCGAAGTCGTAGAAAGCGGAGTAACAAATATCTTAGAAAGGCAAATCAACGGGGTTGAGGGACTAAGATATCTCACTTCCAGTAGCAGTAACGATGGTACTAGTACCATTACAGCCACCTTTGATTCATCGCGTGATAAAGATATTGCAGCTGTGGATGTGCAAAATCGTGTTTCTGTTGCCCAACCACAACTACCAGACTCTGTGCAACGCACGGGCGTGCGAGTATCGAAAGAATCTAGTAACATCCTCTTAGCGATTGGTTTATTTGCCGAAAATAAAGAGTACGACAATACATTTTTAAGTAACTATGCCGACCTTTACTTAGCAGATGCCTTAAAAAGAGTCAAAGGCGTGAGCAACGTTCAAATTTTTGGTGAACGCCGCTATGCAATGCGGCTGTGGTTAGATCCAAGCCGCCTAGCCAATCGGGGGCTAACAACTCAGGATGTAGCCAATGCTTTATCTGAACAAAACTTGCAAGTTGGTGCAGGGAGAATTGGACAAGAACCTGCTCCTGAAGGACAAAGGTATCAACTTGATGTGCGTGCTGCTAGCCGATTAGCAGAACCATCAGAATTTGAAGAAATTGTCCTCAAAACTGGAGATGATGGCACATTAGTCAAGCTCAAAGATGTTGGTAGAGCAGAACTGGGTGCAGAAAACTACAGTTCATTTCTACGATTTCGTGCTAACGATGCTGTCGGTTTAGGGATTTATCAGGTTCCTGGTAGTAATGCCTTGGATGTAGCTAAGGGAGTCAAAGCCGAAATTGCGCGATTGGCTCCAAGTTTTCCCCCAGGTATGAAATATCAGGTAGCTTTTGACACAACCATGTTTGTCGAAGAGTCGATGGCAGAAGTGCTTAAGAGCCTGATTGAATCGGTGGTGCTGGTTGTAATTGTAATTTTTGTGTTTTTGCAGGATTGGCGAACTACGTTAATTCCCGCAATTAGTATTCCGCTTTCCTTCATTGGGATATTTGCCTTTGTCAAAGTTTTTAACTTTTCGATTAATAGTTTGACTTTGTTTGGTCTGACTTTAGCATCAGGGATGGTGGTAGATGATGCGATCATTGTAGTAGAGCAAATCAGCCGTTTTATTCAGGATAAAGGAATTAGTCCTCGGCGAGCGGCTAGTGAATCAATGGCGGAACTGTTTGGTGCGGTTATTGCCACTTCACTGGTATTGATGGCGGTGTTCATACCAGTGGCGTTCTTTCCGGGAACCACAGGCGCACTTTATCGGCAATTTGCGCTGACGATCGCCTTTTCCATTGCGATTTCGACTTTTTTGGCTTTGACTCTGATACCTTCTTTGTGTGGAGTATTGCTGCGTCAAGGACAAAGACCTTCAGGCTGGCTGGGTTGGATTTTTGGCCAGATAAATCGCTTTCTCGACTGGGTACAGCATAGTTATAAGCGATCGCTTACCTTTCTCGCACGCATCAAAGGTATTGTGATTGGGTTGTTTATTGTTTCCTTGGGAATGACTGCTTGGCTGTACATGACAGTACCGACAGCTTTTCTACCCGATGAAGACGAAGGTTACTTCATCACAATTATCCAAGGGCCGCAAGGGGTTTCGCTGCAATATACCAGCGATGTGATTGCACAGGTAGAAAAAGAAATTCTGAAAATTCCTGAAGTCGTGGGGACTTTTGCGATCGGAGGATTTGGTTTTAGTGGTAGCACCGCCAATAGCGGCGTCATATTTACCACTTTAAAATCATGGGATGAGCGCTCAAAACCCGATCAATCAGTACAGGCGATTATTGGCAGCTTGCAAGGGAAGTTGATGGCAATCCCAGAAGCCAGAGTTTTCCCGGTGAACCCGCCCCCAATTCAGGGTTTAGGCAACTTTGGCGGCTTCGTCTTTCAACTGCAAGACCGCAGAGGTAACAGTGGCTTAGAAAATTTGGTGCAATCGATGGGTAAGTTACTAGGTAAAGCTAATCAAACACCAGGATTACAAGCTGTATTTAGTACCTTTGCCGCAGATACACCACAATTGCTTGTGGAAGTAGACCGCAATAAAGCCAAATCATTGCAAGTTTCCATAGATGATGTCTTCAGTACTTTACAAACTGCTTTGGGATCGCAATATGTAAATGATTTCAATCTCCAGCAGCGCAACTATCGTGTGTATCTCCAGGCAGATCAGCAGTTTCGTTCCAACCCAAAAGATATTGGTAAACTATACGTTCGTTCTCAAAAGAATCAAATGATTCCTTTAAGTAACTTAGTCACAGTTACTTCGACGGTGGGAGCGCAAACTATCAATCACTACAATCTCTTCCGCTCAATTGAAATTAATGGTGCCGCCGCCCCTGGCTCTAGTTCTGGAGACGCAATTAAAGCAATGGAACAAGTTGCTAAAGAAGTTTTACCAGCAGGTTATGGCTATCAATGGTCAGGGACTGCATTAGAAGAAATAGATTCTGGTGGTTTAGCACCCCTGATCTTTGGATTAGGATTGGTATTTGTATTTTTGGTACTAGCTGCTCAATACGAAAACTACATTGACCCCTTTATCATTTTGTTATCAGTTCCCTTAGCTATTTTTGGAGCGCTTGTAGCTCAATCGTTACGGGGTTTTTCTAATGATGTTTACTGTCAAATTGGTCTAGTAATGTTGATTGGTTTGGCTAGTAAGAACGCTATTTTGATTGTGGAATTTGCTAACCAATTGCGAGATCAAGGTCTTTCGATGACTAAAGCAGTAATTGAAGCTTCACAAGAACGGTTACGTCCAATTTTGATGACTGCCTTTGCTACTCTTTTAGGAATTTACCCCTTGGCTAATTCCACAGGTGCAGGAGCAGGAAGTCGCCAATCTTTAGGAACAGCAGTTTTTGGTGGAATGTTAATTGCGACTTTTTTAAGTTTGTTTGTAGTGCCAATCTTGTACATCGTCATTAAGACGACAACAGAGCGCTTTATCAAACCAAATCGGCACCAAGAAATATCAGTAGAAGCTGCGTCATTGAATGGTGGTAGCACTGCTGTATATTCAACAAAAGCTGAAGATTGATTATCTTTCGTTATCGATTGAAGCAAATCAATTTAGGGTCTTGCAAAAAAGAAAACTACAGAAGCGATCGCTAAGTAAATATCAGATGTCTGGTTTAGCACACCCTATTCTGAAGATTACTGAAACCTCCTACAAATAAAATGAATTAAACAGCAAGAGAAAAAAGTTTAATTTGTAGACCGATTGCAAAAATTCCACAACGCTCTCAAAATTTCCATGTAGGCACAATACGGTTCGGATAAGCATTTTTCACTTTCCTTATGATCTGGGGAATGGGTTTGCGGGTAAAGGGGAAAGGATGTATTCAAAACCCTTCCCCTTTCCCCTTTACCCTTTAACCGAACCGTATTGCATGTGGGCATAATGACAAACCAGAATGTACAGTACAAATGTACGCTGAAATCAAGAAAATGGTAACAATAGCAGTCAATCCCTATCTCGATGGCAATTTTGCTCCAGTCCATGAAGAAATCACCACCGACAAATTGCCAGTCATCGGTGAATTACCCCTTGATCTATCAGGGATGTTTGTGCGGAATGGCCCTAACCCTCAATGGACGCCTATCGGTCAATACCATTGGTTTGATGGGGATGGGATGTTGCATGGTGTGCAAATTAGCAACGGCATAGCCACTTATCGTAACCGCTACGTCCAGACAGCCGGATGGAAAAAAGAACGAGAAGCGGGTAAAGCTATCTGGACTGGGTTGTTAGAACCACCACAAATGGATAACCCCCACGGTCGCTACAAAAATACTGCCAATACTGCCTTAGTGTGGCACGCTGGTCAGATGTTGGCGCTGAACGAGGGAGGTAAACCTCACGCTATTAAACTGCCTGAATTAGAAACCATTGGCGAGTACACCTACAATGGCAAGCTGGTTTCTTCCTTCACAGCGCATCCCAAGGTAGACCCCGTTACAGGGGAAATGATCTTCTTTGGCTATTCTCTGTTTGCGCCACCGTATCTGAAATATAGTGTGGTCTCAACAGAAGGCGAACTGTTGCGGACAGTGCCAATTGAACTGCCAATAGGCGTGATGATGCACGATTTTGCCATCACTGAAAACTACACAATTTTCATGGATTTGCCACTGACTTTTAACCCAGAGCGATTGCAACGGGGAGAAGCTTTAATGATGTTTGAGCGCGATCGCTCTAGTCGTTTCGGGATTTTACCACGTCACGGTGACAACAGTAATATCCGCTGGTTTGAAAGTCCTGCTTGCTACGTCTTTCATACCCTCAACGCTTACGAAGAGGGAGACGAAGTAGTGCTGATTGCCTGTCGCATGAGTTCTACTACTGTTTTGAGTTCTGATGATTCGCAACCCGATCCAAACGCAAATATTCCCCGTTTGTATCGCTGGCGATTTAACCTCAACACTGGTTCAGTGCGTGAAGAGATGTTGGATGATGTCGCCTCGGAATTTCCCCGCGTCAACGAAAATCGATTGGGGCGACAAAACCGATATGGCTACACTAACAAAGCGGCAAACAGTCCCGTACCTTTATTTGACGGTATCATCAAATACGACTTCAGCAATGGAAAATCCCAAATACATGAATTTGGACAGGGACGCTATGGCGGTGAAACTGTGTTTGCGCCGCGTCCTGGTGCAACGGCTGAGGATGATGGTTGGCTGATGACTTTCGTCCACGATGAGAATTCAAACACTTCAGAATTAGTAGTAGTGAATGCTCAAGATACAACGGCTGAACCTGTAGCGCGGGTGATAATTCCCCAACGAGTGCCTTACGGCTTTCATGGTGCTTGGTTTCCCGAGGAATAGCTAAATAGGCAGTTAGAAACCGCGTTTACACAGACAAAACCCGCCTAAGCGGGTTTCAAATTCTTTAGCAGGTGAACTTGGTTTGTGTAACCGCGATTTCTAATCGCCAGGTAGAATCCTCTCTATTGCCGATCGCAAATTATTTTTCCTTATATCCGCCAGCGTAGTTAATCACGCAGATTGTTCTATATGATTTGTGAGTTCCATAAGCAACACCAGAGACTTTAAAAGCGCTGTTAAAAATGTTTTTTCGATGGCCGCGATCGCGCACACCATCATCAATAATTAATTGCATGACGATATCTTGAGCGGTGTTTGGGCCATAACTGATATTTTCACCTGCGGTTGTTTGCCATGTACCATAGCGGTTGATGCGAGTAAAAGGGTTGCTACCATCGCTACCATCATGACCTATAGCACCTTTTGGGCCTTGGTCTTTTACGTGGTCTTTTGCTCCTAAAGACATACCCTTAGATGCACTCAATACTCCTATAGGACGTGCTGATTTAAGAAATGCGATCGCTTCATCAACTGCTTTGACTCCTTCTTGAGTTCGCAGATAAGTATTATTAGAAATTTTGACTCGGTTCCCCTCAAAGCGCTTTTTATAGTTTTCCAGAATGGGGAGGTATGCTTTAGGATTTTTTCTTACCTTATTGGTTTCAACAATTACCTGTTGTTCCAACGGTGAAAGGTAACTAGCCTTTGCTAATAAAGTTGGACTAGTTTGTACTGCTGGGTTAGAGTTGGCTACAGATGGGTTAGATTGAAGCAGTTGATTTGAGCAGCCCAATACCAAGCTAATTGGCAAAAATACCCAAAAATTCATGCGACGCATCGATTACCTCACAATTTTTCTATGGATTAATTTAGTGAATTAGAAGAAATAAGAATTTTCAACGCACAGATAAGTCTGTATACGCTTCTGCCATTAGAAACGATATCAGAGCTTAAGCAAGTTTGCTAAAGAAAGCGCAGATTAACGCGCCAATAATATTGATAAAGTTGCGATTGCCTTTGTTCCTAGAGTGTTACAATCTATCACTTAACACCTGTTGTAACATTGAAAACACTAAAACGTAAATAATAACAAAAATCTTTTTTACACTTTCAGAAACCAGCGTTGCCGATACATCAGAAAACCAACAGCCCACCACAACAACACGGTGACTAAGGCAAAGAACAGGGAACCATTCAGCACACCCGCCCAAGATGCGAAAAAATTCTGGTAAATCCAATTGTAGGTACTAGGAGCGTCTTTGCCAGTGCCAATAGTAGTTTTGACTAAAATTTTAATTAACAAAACTGATGCAACGAAAAGAGCGATCGCATTTAAGCCCATAATTTCAAAAGGTTTACTCCAGCGACGCATCAGCCGTACTTCGATAAGTTCATAACAAGCTGCTAGTAATAGTAACGCCCAACCTGTTGTAAATACTACATAAGAACTTGTCCACAGCTTTTTGTTAATTGGGAATGTCCACCCCCACGCCCAACCGATAATTAAGCAACCGACTCCAAATAATCCTAAACCGATACTTATACGTGAATATACAGTTTGACTGTGTATCCATTGACCAGTAAAGTAGCCAGCGAGGACGCTTACTATTGCGGGAATAGTACTGAAAAGTCCTTCTGGATCTCCCATAAAGTTGAAACCATCACCTTTGTATAAATGTGCTTTGGGAATAATCAGGCGATCAACATAAGCGCCGAAATTACCTTCTCGCGTCAAAACTCCCGCACCATATTCTGGCACTGCTACATACATCATCGTTAGCCAGTATCCAATGAGTAGAACTGCTGCTAATATCCATTGGCTTTTACGCGGAAGGTTGAGAACAGCTAGGGAAGCTAGCAGATAGGTAAGGCTGATGCGCTGCAACACTCCCATAATGCGGATACTACTCAAATCAAAAGTCCAAATACCTTGATTCCAAAAGCCATTTAGTAGTAATCCCAAGGCAAAAAGAATAGCAGCGCGGCGCAATATCCGCCAGTAAACAGCTGAGGTTGGTTTATTGCCTTCGCTGTATTTTGACAGCGAGAAAGTCATTGCTACACCGACAATGAAGAGAAAGAAGGGAAATACCAAGTCCGTTGGTGTGCAGCCGTGCCAATCGGCGTGAGCTAAGGGAGGATATACATCATCTGCGACACCCGCCATATTAACGAGAATCATTCCAGCGATGGTAATGCCGCGAAAAACATCCAGTGAAGTCAGGCGCATAAGCGGAATTTTATGTTACATGAGTATCTAAAGTACTCCGCTTGACGCAGGTAAGCAAGGAAAATTTATAGGTCTATTTACCAAATATAGTTTTTCATCAAGGTTCCTGCCCATACTATCTTGTATGAAATTAGAAGTACGCGATCGCACCCAGACCACAGTTTTAGCTATCCAAAAAGGATTATCCCTCTTTTGTTACTTTTGGCAAAGAATAATCTGCGATCCTTGCCCAGAATTAATTTTACCCATAGAGCTTCCTTTGAAGGTTTCTGTTGAGTTTGCGATCGTTAATCTCTTGACTAAATCTGAGTTTCATCATTTAGCTGCAATTTTTATCTGCCCAGAGTAACAAAAAAGGGATTAGTAGTACCAGAACTGTTAATAAAGCTAGATATACTCAAATTTCAATCAATCTATCTATCGTTATTTAAGTGAAAATGCAGTTGTATTGTCACTAGACTTAGTATAAATTGCTATAAACAAAAGCTGTGACTAAAAAACAGCTAACTTTATTCAAGGCGTGCTTATACAACAACTAAAAATATTGCGGTTTTGTCTTATTAAATAATAGGTTTAATTACCGATTTCATTTTGGAATGAAAGCGAATGCAGAGCCATTCACTTTCTATTTTGTTATGCACGAAAAATATTACTAAGCCAAAGCTAATAAATTATATTTAAGGAATAATAATTATGATAGAAAAGCCAGACAATTCTCATCCTAAAACCAAAAACAAATCTAATATAAAATTAATAGATGCAAGCAAAAATATTGTTTTTATAGATCCAAAAGTTATAGATTACCAAAGCTTAATCGCTGGTATCATACTCGGCAGTGAAGTTGTTATTCTTGATGCCAATATAGACGGTTTAACACAAATTACCGAGTTTCTAGCAAAACGTGAATCCAATTCAGTTCAATCAATTCACATTGTTTCTCATGGAAGTCTGGGGAGTTTGCAACTAGGGTCAATCAACTTCAACCTTAGCAATCTGGATAGCTACAAAAATCAGTTACAAAAGTGGGTAAGTGCTTTAACTGATAAAGCTGACATCCTACTTTATGGCTGTGATGTAGCCAGTGGTGAAGGCACAAAATTTGTACAGCAGATTAGCCAAATTACTGGAGCAGATGTTGCCGCTTCCACTGACAAAACCGGAAGCGCAGCTTTAGGTGGCGACTGGAATTTAGAAGTGAAGACAGGGAAAATTGAGGCTTCTCTGGCATTTCAACCTGAAGTAATACAGGCTTATCAATCGATTTTGCCAGCTAGTTTTACTGGCACATACTCTCAAAACTTTAACTCATTAGCTCTTTCTGGAACACCACCTTGGGTTAATGATTCAACTATTTCGGGCTGGTATTCTACGAGAACAACTTACAGCCCTGGTACTGGCAGTAATAACACAGGTGGATTGTACAGTTTTGGTAGTGCTAATAACCCAGATCGGGCACTTGGTTCTGTAGCTTCTGGTACTACAGGAACTATTTATTATGGATTGCGCCTCCAAAACAACACAGGTTCAGCAATTACTAAGTTGCAAGTAAGTTACACAGGTGAACAATGGCGTAATAGTGGTAATACATCCCAGCAACAGTTGAAATTCAGTTATCAAACTGGGTCAACTATCACAAGTTTAACAACAGGAACATGGACGCCTGTCACCTCGCTAGATTTCACTGGACCAATTGCAACTACAACTGTGGGCGCTCTGAATGGCAATCAAATTGCCAATCGAGTTGTTATAACGCCTGTAATATTTAATCTAGCGACCCCAATCGCTAACGGTGAAGAGATTATATTGCGTTGGGAAGATATAGATGATGGAGGCAACGATCATGGTTTAGCCATTGACGATGTATCTATCAAAGTAGATAACACCACCTACATAGTAACTAACATCAATGACAGTGGTACTGGCTCGTTAAGGCAAGCTCTTATCAATGCCAATAACGATCCAGGGATTGAGACAATTATCTTTGATCAGACTGGGATATTCGGTGATGCTACCCCCGACACTATTACCCTCACTTCTGGGGAATTGAATATCACTGAAGGAGTGATCATTCAAGGAACTGGGGCGAATAAACTCACCATCAGTGGTAACAATACTTCCCGTATTTTTAATGCTAGTGCCTTCCTCTCAATTGATGGGTTGAAGATAACTGGGGGAAATGCAGGCAGTAGTAATGGTGGCGGCATCTACAGCACTAGTAGTGTCACAGTGAGCAATAGTAATCTTTCTGGCAACATAGCGGCCCTTGGAGGAGGCATCTACAGCACTATTAGTGTCACAGCTACTAATAGCACTATTTCTGGCAACACAGCGAACGCTAGCGGCGGCGGCATCTACAGCACTAGTAGTGTCACAGCTACCAATAGCACTATTTCTAGCAACACAGCGAACACTAATGGCGGTGGCATCTACAGCACCATTACCACACTTATTAATAGCACTGTTTCCAGTAACACCGTAAAAGTCAACGGCGGCGGTATCTATTCTGGCGGTGGCACAGTAAGTAATACCACTATATTTGGCAACACCGCTGATAGCGATAACAATAACGCAGGTAATGGTGGCGGTATTTATAGATCTGCTGGTACTTGGAGCATCAGCAACAGCATCATTGCTGGCAACATTGATTTAGGCAATCAAGGAGCCGATATCTCTGGTGCCAACTTCAATGGTAATGGTTACAACCTGATTGGCAAAATTACTGGTAAAATATCGGGGACTTTGGGTACGGGTACAGATATTATTAACCCCAACCCCGGACTCAAACCGTTAGGAGATTACGGTGGTTCGACGCAAACTCATGCTCTATACTTTAACAGTCCTGCCAGAAATGCTGGCGATCCCGCTTACAATGGTAGCTTAACTACCGACCAACGCGGCACAGATTTTAACCGGATTGAAAGCGGGAGAATTGACATTGGAGCATTTGAATATGTGCTTCCAAAAGTCAGCTTTGGTGCTGCTACGTACAATACAACAGAAGATAGTACCGCCACTACAGTAACTATTTCTGTTACCTTAAATGCCTCTCCTGAAACGGCTGTCACAGTTCCTATTGTTGTTAAAAACAGTAGCACCGCTACTAATGGCAACGATTACACTTTTTCCCCCACTACCATCTCCTTTAGTGCTGGCGCAACAGGTGCAAATTTAACACAGCTAATTACTTTTACTATTAATCCAGACGATTTACCTGAGAATGCAGAAACAGTTGTACTTAACTTCGGCACGCTAACAGGGGCTGATTTGGGGACAATAACTGAAACTACTCTAACTATTGCTGCTAATGATGCGATTCAATATGCAATTTCCACTCCCACCTCAACTTTAACTGAAGGTAATAGTGGTACTCAAGCTGTTAGCTTCACAGTTACTCGCAGTGGTGGTATTGGCGTGGCTAGTACCGTAGATTATGCTTTTAGCGGTGCGGCAACTTTTGGCAGTGATTATAACAATATTCAGGTTACGGGTGGAGGAACTACTGCATCTGGGACTTTAAACTTCGCTGTTGGGGAAACCATAAAGACAATTACAGCCAATGTTTTGGGTGACAACGTATTTGAACTCAATGAAGACATTACTATTATCCTGAGTAACCCCAGCCTCATAACTGGAGCGCCAAATTCCACAATTACTAACAGTTCGGCTACAGTAAATATCATCAATGATGATAGCCAACCAACTATTAGTATCTCGGATATCTCAGTTACTGAAGGCAACACAGGTACAACAACTAACGCTAACTTCACTATCAGTCTTTCTAATCCTAGTTCTCAACAGATTACTGTAAATTACAACACTAGTGATAGTACTGCTAATGCTGCTGACTCTGATTACAATTCTGCTTCTGGGACGATTACTTTCAATCCTGGCGAAACCAGTAAAACCCTTAGCATTGGTGTTGTAGGCGATAACAAATTTGAAACTGACGAGACATTTTCCGTCAATCTTTTGGGTGCGACAAATGCTGCGATTGCAGATAATTTAGCAGTTGCTACCATCATTAACGATGATAATCAACCAACTATCAGCATCTCGGATGTCTCAGTTTCTGAAGGCAATACAGGCACAACAACTAATGCCAACTTTATTGTCACTCTCTCCAATGCCAGTTATCAGCAGATTACTGTAAATTACAACACGAGTGATGGTACTGCTCAAGTTACCGATTCTGATTACAACTCGGCTTTAGGGACGATTACTTTCAATCCTGGTGAAACGAGCAAAGTTATTAGCATTGGTGTCATCGGTGATAACAAAGCTGAAACCAACGAGACATTTTCTGTTAATCTTTCGGCTGCGGCAAATGCGGCGATCGCAGATAGTTTAGGTGTTGGTAACATCATTGATGATGACAACCAACCAACTATCACTATCTCGGATGTCTCAATTATTGAAGGCGACACAGGTACAACAACGAATGCTAACTTTACGATCAGTCTCTCTAATCCTAGTTCTCAGCAGGTTACTGTAAATTACAACACGAGTGATGGCACTGCTCAAGTTGCTGACTCTGATTATAACTCTGCTTCCGGGACAATCACTTTCAATCCTGGCGAAACTAGTAAAACTCTTAGCATTGGTGTCATCGGTGATAACAAAGCTGAAACCAACGAGACATTTTCTGTCAATCTTTTGGGTGCAACAAATGCCGCGATCGCAGATAGTTTAGGAATTGCTACCATCATCAACGATGACAACCAACCAACTATTACTATCTCGGATATTTCGGTTATTGAAGGCAACATAGGTACAACAACTAATGCTAACTTCACTATCAGTCTTTCTAATCCTAGTTCTCAACAGATTACTGTAAATTACAACACGAGTGATGGTACTGCTCAAGTTGGTGACTCTGATTACAATTCGGCTTTAGGGACGATTACTTTCAATCCTGGTGAAACTAGTAAAACTCTTAGCATTGGTGTTTTAGGCGATAACAAATTTGAAACTGACGAGACATTTTCCGTTAATCTTTTGGGTGCGACAAATGCCGCGATCGCAGATAGTTTAGGAGTTGCTACCATCAGCAACGATGATAATCAACCAACTATCAGTATCTCGGATGTCTCAGTTTCTGAAGGTAACATAGGCACAACAACTAATGCTAACTTTACTATCACTCTTTCAAATCCTAGTTATCAGCAGGTTACTGTAAATTACAACACGAGTGATGGCACTGCTCAAGTTTCTGACTCTGATTACAACTCTGATTCAGGAACAATTATTTTCGCTCCTGGCGAAACTAGCAAAACTCTTAGTATTGGCGTCATCGGCGATAACCAAAGTGAAGCCAACGAGACATTTTCTGTGAATCTTTCAGGTGAGACAAATGCGACGATCGCAGATAGTTTAGGAATCGCTACCATCATTGATGATGACAACTTAACAACTGTCAGTATCTCGGATGTCTCAATTGCTGAAGGTAACACAGGCACAACAACTAATGCTAACTTTATCGTTACTCTCTCCGCAGCGAGTTTACAGCAGGTTACTGTAAATTACAACATGAGTGATGGTACTGCTAAAGTTTCTGACTCTGATTACAACCCTGCTTCCGGGACAATCGTTTTCAATCCTGGCGAAACCACCAAAACTCTTGCTATTGGTGTCATAGGTGATAACAAAGCTGAAACCAACGAAACATTTTCTGTCAATCTCTTCGGTGCTACAAACACCACAATTACTGATAGCTTGGGAGTGGCTACTATCATAAATGATGACCAACCCCCAGCCATCAGCATTGCAGATGTATTAGTCAAAGAAGGCACAATAGGAATGATAACTAATGCCAATTTTGTCGTCACTCTCTCGAATGAATTCTATCAACCGATAGCCGTAAATTATAGTACGAGTGATGGTACTGCCCAACAATCTGACTCGGATTACAATTTCGGGTTTGGGACAATTGTTTTCAACCCTGGCGAAACTAGCAAAGTTATTAGTATTGGCGTCAGAGGTGATAATAAAGTTGAACCCAATGAAAGATTTTTTGTCAATATATATGGTGCAGCAAATGCCATATTTAATAATCACCAAGCAGTTGGCACAATCAATAATGACGACTAATCGTTATTGAGCAGAACATTAGCGATCGCTGCAATTATCCCAGCCCAGAGTAGCCGTTGGCAAAATACTTATACTATAAGTTACAGCTTTTTGACTTTTTCGCCTTCCTATTTGCTATTTAAGTATTAATTGTAGCTTGTCACATACTTAGCTTTAGTTCGATTACCATTTTAAAATCCAGGATTAAGCCATTATCAAAAAAATTTATCCTAAAATCAAATATCCAGTAAATTTACGTATGCGGATTGAAGTCTTCTCAATGAATAGTAGAATTAGCCCATACAGGAGAAGACTGTGACGCTCTTAAATGAAGCTCAAGTAGAGCAACTAAAGGAAATAACCACACGCTTGCGACAAGTAAGACAAGAAAAATCTATCCGCATAGAAGAAATAGCCTCTCAGACAATGCTTCGAGTAGGCATTTTGCAAGCTTTAGAAGAAGATCGATTTGAAGAATTGCCTGAGCCGATTTTTCTGCAAGGATTCATTCGTCGTTATGGAGATGCTTTAGGGCTGGATGGAAATGCTTTATCGTACAGCCTTGTAACCAATGTTGTCTGTCAAGATTCTAAAAATGCTCACCACAATTTAGAAAACAAACAAAATACATACATACCTCTTGTTCTGACCTATATTTTATTATTGGTCGGTGCATCTGCTGGTCTTCTTCATATACTTAATCCACAACTTACAGCTGAATCCCTGACTCCAGAAGATAATAATCAACAGTCAATAGTCAGTAATCAGACTAACAAATGACCAAGAAGGCAAAGGAAGTGGAGAGACGTGATTAATCGCGTCTCTACCGAGTAAAGGAAAAGAATTAATAACCAATGACAAATGACAATTTTCAAGATATAGCCGTAGTCACACAGATTAGGACAGTGTTGATTGCTCAAAGTCTTGAAACAACTGGATTTTTACTCAGCACGGGCTAAACGCCCCGCTACCGCTAACAGCACTCAGCACTTAGCTATATTTGCGGTTTACGCAGATGCCAAGTAGTAGATTGCTCATAAGCATAAGCTATCTGAAATAATTGGTCTTCTCGCAGAACATTGCCAATTAGCTGTAATCCTATCGGTAGCCCCTGTTCGTCAAAACCACATGGCAAACTTAAACTGGGTAAACCAGCAAGATTCACAGGAATAGTCATCAAGTCAGTTAAATACATACTCAAGGGGTCAGTAGTTTTTTCCCCTGCTTTGAATGCTGTTGTGGGAGATGTGGGACAAACTAACACATCAACCGCGCCAAAAGCCTTTTCAAAGTCTTGCTTAATCAAAGTACGGACTTTTTGCGCTTTCAGGTAATAAGCGTCATAATAGCCAGCCGAAAGGGCGTAAGTGCCAATCATAATCCGGCGTTTAACTTCTGTACCAAAACCAGCGGCACGGGTACGAGTGTACATTGATAGCAGATTATCTGCATCAGGAGCGCGATATCCATATTTCACGCCATCGTAACGAGCCAGGTTTGCTGATGCTTCGGATGGGGCGATGATGTAGTAAGTGGGTAAGCCATAGCGAAATCGGGGACAGGAAATTATATGAATTTCCGCTCCTAAACTTTGTAGTTGATCTACTGCTTTAGTAACAGCTTGTTCCACTACAGGGTCTAAACCTTCACCAAAAGTTTCTTTAATGATACCAATTCTCAGCTGACCTCTGGGTTTGAAGTTTGGTTTTAAGCTAGCAGCATAGTTGGGAATGGCAACTTTTAGACTAGTAGAATCTTTGGGATCGTAACCTGCGATCGCACTTAATAATATTGCCGCATCTTCTACCGTGTTTCCAAATGGCCCAATTTGATCCAAAGACGAAGCGTAAGCTACTAAGCCATAACGAGAAACCAAACCATAAGTTGGTTTCATCCCCACAACACCGCAGAAAGACGCAGGTTGGCGAATCGAACCGCCAGTATCAGAACCGAGAGCAACTACACATTCTTGAGCCGCCACCGCCGCCGCCGAACCCCCTGAAGAACCACCTGGAACTCGTGACAAATCCCAAGGATTAGCCGTGACTTGATAGGCAGAGTTTTCTGTTGAACTACCCATTGCAAACTCATCCAAGTTGGTTTTGCCTACCATTACCGCCCCAGCATCTGCCAATTTTTGCGTCGCCGTTGATTCATAAGGCGGCACAAAATTTTCTAAAATCCGGGAGGCGCAGGTGGTAGGAATTCCCTTGGTACACATATTGTCCTTGATACCCACAGGAATGCCTGCTAGTAGCCCAATTTCCTCTCCCGCGGCAATTTTGGCATCCACAGCACCCGCCTGCTCTAATGCCCGGTCTGCCGTCACACATAAAAAGCTATGTAATTTCGGCTCTAACGCTTGAATGCGCTCTAAAGCTTCTTGGGTAATTTCGACGGCAGAACGTTCTTTTTTAACCAGCTGTTGGTGCAACTCGCGGATGGATGCCATGATTGCTCTCTTTATGACTCAAGTCATTGATTCTAGTACATATTGGTCAAAATTGGGTATTGGTTATTGGGCTTTGGGCATTGCTTATTCTCGTCTGCTCGCCATTCCCCATTCATCTGACTAAGCGGATTAATATGTATTGAAATGTGTTTAATAAGTTTTGAAAAACAGCAAATACATGGCTATCAACCGTCTATTGAATAGTTTGCCAAAGTTTTCATATATATTTGCTACTTTTGTGTAAGAGTATAGCAGTGTTTTCTAATGATATAATTTTGTATTATAAGCTTATTAATACTACAAACTTCATAATTTTATTCAATTCCACAAAAATTTTCGAGGTAAGGTAGGATGATAAAAATATCCACACGTAAATATTTAGGCAAACAAAATGTTTATGACATTGGGGTTGAGCGTGACCATAATTTTACGATAGAAAATGGCTTTCTAGCTTCCAATTGTTTCAATAAATCTCATTCAACAGCCTATGGTTATGTAACATATCAAACAGCATATTTAAAAGCTAATTACCCATTGGAATATATGGCGGCGCTGTTAACAGCTAACAGTGGTGATACCGATAAGGTACAGAGATACATTACTAACTGTACAAATATGGGGATATCCATAGATCCGCCAGATATAAATCGTTCTGGTGTTGATTTTACGCCAACGGCAGGCAAGATTCTGTTTGGATTTTCGGCAGTGCGTAACGTAGGACAAAATGCGATCGCTTGTATTTTGGAGGCGAGAAATGAGACAGGAGAATTTAAATCACTCGCTGATTTTTGCGATCGCGTGGATTTGCGTGCTGTTAACCGCCGAACTCTGGAGTCGTTGATTTACTGTGGAGCCTTTGACAAAATTGAATCCAACCGCCAACAGTTAATTAACGACTCAGAATTAGTGTATGATTGGGCACAATCTCGTGCTAAAGACAGAGCTAGTGGTCAAGGGAATCTATTTGATTTATTAGGCGACGGCTTTTCTTCGACTCAGAATAAAAGAGCAAATAATGCCTTTGAAACTGCTCCCAAATCTAAACCTGTGACAGATTTACCCCCGCAGAAAAAGTTGCAGATGGAGAAAGAATTACTAGGCTTTTATGTATCAGATCATCCCTTGAAATCCTTACGGCAAATAGCACCACTTTTGACACCAATTAACCTTTCACAACTGGGAGAACAAAGGGAAGATACAAGACTTTGTGCAGTTGTCATGTTAAATAACGTCAAAAAAGTGGTGACTAAAAAAGGCGATCAGATGGCAATCTTGCAAATAGAAGACCTAACTACACAATCAGAAGCTGTAGTTTTTCCGAAAACTTATGAACGCATTAGTTCTTTACTCCAAGTTGATACTAGATTGATTATTTGGGGAAAAGTAGACCGACGTGACGAGCAAACTCAATTTATTCTTGAAGATGCAGAGCCAGTGGAAACAGTACAAATGGTAATGGTGGAATTAAATCCCCAGCAAGCAGGTAATATGGAAGATTTACATCGCTTGAAAACGATTTTACAAGACCATTCAGTAGACAAAGAAAAGGCAAAAATGCCAGTGATTGGAATTATTCAAACTGAAACTTCTCGTAAACTTGTTCGCTTAGGTTGGCAATTTTGTGTACAAGATTCCAGAATTACCGTTCAAGCTTTGCAAAACGCCAGTTTTCCTGCTCATATAAAATCGCTGACTGGTAGCTGAGGCCAGGAGTCAAAAATCCACCAATACTGAAAAGCAACTTAAAAATTCCTTTGATTGAACTGTCAACAGTAAATTGCCTTAAGTATCCAGGATTTTAATCGTTTTTTTAGTTACTTATGCGGATGATAATTTCCTTGAGATAGTGGTATCTTTTGATGCTAAGACCCTTAAGGCTGCGACCGGGGGAAGGAGTTAGAACTTGATGATTGTCAACGAGCTACATAGATTTGTTTCATACTGTAAAAAAATTCAACCCCAAACTCACGAGGACATTCAAAAATTTTTTGAAGGAGTGATATTATTTCCTTATGATAAGGAACTTCTATTGCAAGCTTATTTATTTCTGAATATTAAAGAATTGTTTCCCTCGTGCGCTGAATTGCTGTTATTTGAAAAGTCTCCAATTTCAGATTATACAGATTTAGGAAAGTGTGATTTTGTCTTCCTAACCTTTAAAGGTAGTCTTTTTTTAATTGAAACTAAGTTTATTGATACAGAAGCAACTGGAGCAACAGAACGAAAAAGAAGAAATAAGCATAGAAACAAGGTATTTGAGCAAGTTATTACTTTAAAAGGCCGATTTAGCGAATATTGGAATATGAGGCTAGATCAATTAGAATGCGGAGTTTTCACAACAGATGCAGAAGTTGCTTGGCGAGGAAATGGTGTGAATGTCACATCTAAATCAATATCTATAGATAAGCTCGAACAATGGCGAAGAAATTATCATAGTAGTGAAAAATTTTTATCTCATCAAGATGGGTCAAAGTTTGAGGAGAGGGTTAATTTGAAAAGTTGAACTAAGACCCAAATATAGTTATTACAGTGAATGGTGTATGGGGCATAAAAGTAATTAACAATGCCACATACACCAACCCAGAGAAATTATCTGGGTTTTCCTTCCCATCAATCTTTACTGCCAAACATAGATAAGGACAAACAAAATAATCCAGATAACATCGACGAAGTGCCAAAACAATGAAGTTGCATTGACGCCGAAGTGACCTGTATCGTAATTGCCAGGTAGGAAAGAACGTACCAAAATTATCAACTGCAACAAAATACCAGTGAAAACGTGCAAACCGTGGAAGCCTGTAAGTAGATAGAAGGTTCCACCAAATACCCCGGAGGTGAAACCAAAGGCGAGGCCGTTCCATTCAATCGCTTGGCCAACTAAAAAGTAAGTTCCCATTGCCATTGTTGCCAAGAGAAATAGGCGAAATTTCACTAAGTCGTGGCGTTGAAGGGCACGTTCTGCTAAGTAAATTACAAAGCTACTAGCGACAAGAATTACTGTGTTGATTGCCGGTTCTTTTATTTCTAGTCCAGAAACACCAGCTGGTAGCCAGTTAGGGGTTGTTGTTTTGTAGATGGCATATCCAGCGAAAAAACTTAAGAAGATGACGCTTTCTGACAGGAGGAAAACGATGAAGCCAAACATTTTGTTGCCTTCTTCGTCGTGGCTGTGTTCTGCGCTTGGATGGTGCAATTCTTCGGAATTGATATAGCTGTCCATTTTGCTTTTTGAGGGATGAATTTGAAACGCAAAGTAACGCAAAGGGAAGCGCAGAGGTAAGCGGAGGATTTTTGCGTCTTCCCGATAGTTTGCGTTTATTCTGGCAGGTTGGCTGTTAGGGGTTCTGATTTGCCGTACCCGTAAGGTTCGGAGATGATGATGGGAGTTTCTTCAAAGTTTTCTACTGGGGGTGGTGAAGAAACTAACCACTCTAGTCCGATTGCTCGCCAAGGGTTGGCGGGTGCTTTCTCGCCTTGCATCCAAGAAATCACCATGTTGAATATGAAGGGCAAGGTGGACATTCCTAAGAGAAATCCGCCGAGGCTAGCGATGACATTCCAGAATTGATACTCTGGGGCGTAGGAAGCAACTCGGCGTAACATCCCTTGCAATCCTAAGGGGTGCATGGGTAAAAAGTTGAGGTTGGTGCCGATAAATGCTAACCAGAAGTGGATTTTACCCCAGCTTTCGGAGTACATCCGCCCGGTCATTTTGGGGAACCAGTGATAGATAGCAGCAAATAAGCCCATCGTCACGGTGCCGTAGAGGACGTAGTGGAAGTGCCCGACTACAAAGTAGGTATTGTTAACGTGGACATCAACCGGCACTGAAGAAAGCATGATGCCTGTGATGCCGGCGAAGACAAACATGATTAATCCACCCAAGGCAAACAGCATGGGTGTATTTAGCCGCAGTTTACCGCCCCAAATAGTTGCTACCCAGGCAAATACTTTAATTCCCGTGGGTACAGACACGCACATTGTCGTCAGCATGAAAAGCAACCGCATCCAGCCTGATGTACCACTGACGTACATGTGATGTACCCAAACAATGCCGCTTACTCCTGCAATCAAGATGGATGAAATAGCGACTACTTTGTAACCAAATAGAGGTTTACGTGAATAAACTGGGAAGATTTCTGAGAAAATCGCAAAGACAGGCAGAATGATCACGTAAACGGCGGGGTGGGAGTAGAACCAGAAGTAATGCTGGAACATGACTGGATTCCCGCCCTTGCTGGGGTCAAAAAAGCTCGTGCCAACTGTGAGGTCGAGTAGCAGCATTACCGCACCTGCTGTGAGCGCAGGTAGTCCGAATAGTTGGATAATCTGGGCGCTAAATACTCCCCAGACAAACAAGGGCATCCGAAAGAAGCCCATTCCTGGGGCCCGCATCTTCACGATTGTGGTAACAAAGTTTACTGCCCCCATAATTGAGGATACGCCGGATATTGCCACCGCTAAGAGCCAGAGAACTTGACCATTAATCAAGTTACCTGTGGGATTCTGAAGACTAACTGGCGGGTAAGACCACCAACCGGCTTGGGCTGGGCCACCAGGGACAAAGAAGCTAGCCATCATGATAATTCCGACTACTGGCACCATCCAAAAGGCGACGGCGTTCAGGCGGGGAAATGCCATATCTCGCGCCCCAATCATCAGGGGTACTAAATAGTTGGCAAAACCAACCAGTGAGGGAAATGTCCACAAAAACAGCATTATAGTGCCGTGCATAGTGAACATACCGTTGTAGACGGTGCGATCTACTAAATCTGATTCGGGTGTCATCAGTTCTCCCCGCATCACCATCGCAAAGATACCGCCGACGAGAAAGAAGAAAAATGAGGTAACGAGATACTGGATACCAATTACCTTGTGGTCGGTACTAAAGCTGAAGTATTCTTTCCAGTTACTTGAAGATTCGTGGTTAGGCTTCTCATCAGGGAGAAGAATACCTTCAATAGGAACATTAGTCATGGTTACTTTCCTTTCAACCAGGTGAATTGACTAGAGGAGGTGCAGCAGGTGGAACTGTAACCCAACCTGTTTGGACTGATTGATTAGATGTTTGAGCATACTCAGAAGCTGCCTGATTTTTTGCTACGGTTGGCTTTTGGGTTGCAGCTTGTGCTAGCCATTGCTGATAATCTTCAGGAGATTCGACGACTACATTCGCCTGCATCGTCGCAAAGTATGTACCGCTATATTGAGAATCGGTCAATCGGTATTGTCCGGGGCGGATGGGAGTAAATTCAAAGTCGATCGCATGGTTGGGAATAATATCCTGCTTGAGGCGAAATGCAGGTATATAAAAGCCGTGGAGAACGTCTTGTGATTTCAGTGCTAAACGTATCCGGCGATCGCTCGGTAAATGCAATTCAGTACTGGTAATATCTTTTTCTGGGTAATGAAAAACCCACGCCCATTGTTTAGCTAGTACGTCGATTTTTTCTACAGGTTCTGCTAAAGCGTTAGCTGGTGCATTATTTGGTTCTGCATGAGCCGATTGCATTGCTAACGGATTATGCAAATGAACTAATTCCGATGGCCCTTGAATCCCCATTTGTTCGTAAACTTGGTAGCTGTAACCCGCAATCCAAAACACCAAAAGAATTGGGATTGCTGTCCAGACAACTTCTAAAGTGACATTGCCATGAATCGGGGGGCCGTCAGTGAAGTCATCTTTGATGGCCCGATGGAAGATCACAGAATACATCAGAGTACTTGTTACTCCCAAGAAGATGAAGGCACCCAGGGTTACTAAGAAGCTAATCAAATCATCAATTAGTAGGGATTCGGCTGCTGCTTGGGGGGGAAGCCAGGAGTAAGCCTGTTTGCCGATCCAGAGACTCGTAACAGTCACTGCGATCGCGCCTGTAAGCAGCGTCAAAATATTTAAAATCTTCTGGATTTTCATGGTCAAGAGTCATTGGTCATTGGTCATTGGTCATTGGTCATTGGTCATTGGTCATTAGTCATTGGTTAGTTACTTTAAACAAATGACAAAGGACAATTGACAAATGACTTATTTGAGCGTTGTGTTGAGGTCTTGGTGCGATCGCAGCAAATTATCTGCTGTATTGTGTACGCCAAATTCGGCGGCTAGTTGCGCTCCTAGTGTGCCGTGGATGTACATAACGAACATGATTGCAATGCCTGCGAACAGATAGATCCATTGCACTTCTCTATCTGTCTGTTTATATTCTTGTTTGCCCCAAACGAAGCGCTGCCATGCTCTCCAGATGGTCATGCCAACAATCAGCGCTAATAAGAACACACCACCCACACCATGCCAAAGCATAGTTTCCATTGCCTGCAATCCCCAGGCACTCTTCAGATCCGCTGGTGGTGTTGCCAACAGCATTTCGTAAAAACCTGCTCCCACTGTGAAAAATGTGATGATGCTGGCAGCTAACATGTTGTACCAGCCAACAGCAAATAAGTTGTCACGTTCGACAGTAATTGCCAAAAATTTGAAGACCCATTTTTCAAAGGGGAACAGAACACCAGCAATATCGAAGGTCATCGCAATGATGAACAAACCTATTGTCAGATGGACTAAGTTGGGATGAATGGGAATTGCGTAAGGTAATCCGTTTGCGCCTAGAGAGTCGGTTAATTGGTTAATCAATTCTGAGTTCATCGCAACACACCATCCTTTACTGCTTCCACAACTGGTACGGTATGCAATCCATACACCCAAACAAGTTCATCTCCGAGATATACTTGTAAGCCAACTATTAAGGTTAAAATTAGTCCGGCTCCCAAATAATAAATCGGTACTTTTTTAGGATTGCGGGCACGAATTACATAGCGCCAAGCTGTAATCGCCGTGATAATTCCTGAAAGCGACCAACCAATTAGCGTATGCAAATTCAGCACCGATTTCGCTAAACTGTAAGGCTGTGCTAAACCCGCTTCAAACTGACCAAAAATAATCGCGACGAAGATGGCGATCGTGGCAACTAACATATTCCACCAACTCACCTCAAAAAGACCGGATTTACCAGTAAAATAGCCAATTACATCGCAGAAAAAGGAAAACAACACCATCGCAATTACGAAGTGGACAACGATGGGATGAATCGTATCTGGATAGGGCAAATTGTGGTCGTTCAAAGATGTCAAATACTCAAGCATCGTCTTCTCCTGGACATATCTACCGCACTTTGGTCAATAAATTTTGGATTTTGGATTGGCGATCGCGCAGTCTTAGCGAGCATCTTTTAGATTTATTCCGTCCCAGACGAGATATAAACTAGAAGACTCTAATCAAAAATCTAAAATCGCTAGTCAAGCTTCAATAATTTATGGATACTCACTAACATCACCACAAGTATCCATCCATAATTGATCGGATTCTGTTCAATATCTGCGCGGTTCAATACGCTTAATCATGTCTTAGCTTTTTGTAGCCAAATTTGGTTAAATTGCCTACATGGAATAATTTTTGTTTTGATTCATTTCCTTATGCCAATAGTCTGCAACAGCAATTCTTGATGTAGCTAAATCAAATCGCTGTCGTTTGTTGATTTGCTTAACCTATCCTTTAGCTTAAGTAAATTTTTATGAATTGTCAAAACAATAAATATTAAACTTTTAAAAGTTATTTGTTTAACAAAAAAGTATTTTCATAATGTATTTAGTTTTGCAATTTATCAAATATAAAAAAGTTGAAATATCATATTTGTCTGTAAAGTATTTCACAATAATAAAATATTTGTTTGTGATGTAAATAACAAAAATATTTGATTCACTCAATAAGCCCTTTAAAAAAACAAAAGTAAGGAATCAAGGTTAAATCAAAACTCAGAAATACAGTTTATTGCAATAAGTTCGCTTTTTGGCTCTGATATTATTTTCATAATTATTTCATTTTTATCTTACTTCTGCTAAAGTGAGACAAAAGTGAGAAGATTATGAAATTGCTATAATGAGATTTAATATCAATAACTTTCAGATGCAACTACCGCAGCACGGACAAAAATTGGCTGTAGCGTCTGGGCTGCTATTGTGGCTATGTTTGAGTGGGTGTAGCCCGTCAATCTCCAATTCTCAACCACAGTTAAGTCCAAACCCAGGCACAACTAACACCAACCTAGATAAAAAAGGTAAAAAAGTAGTTCTTACCACCTTTACAGTCATTGCAGATATGGCGCAAAACGTGGCAGGAGATAAGGCGATTGTTGAATCTTTGACCAAACCAGGGGCAGAAATTCATGGTTACGAACCAACTCCTAGTGATTTGGTGAGGGCGCAAAAAGCAGACCTAATTTTGAATAATGGTCTGAATTTAGAGCGTTGGGCACAGAAATTGTATAACAGTGTCCCTAATGTCCCTCACGTTACCTTAAGTGAGGGAATTAAGCCTGTTGAAATTGTGGAGGATACTTACAAAGGGAAACCTAATCCCCATGCTTGGATGTCACCAGAAAATGCCTTAATTTACGTAGAGAATATTCGTAAAGCATTGGTTAATTTGGACTCAGCGAATGCAGAGACTTATAACACCAATGCCAAAGCATACAGCCAAAAGATTAAGGAAGTTGATGAGAAACTGCGAAAAGCCGTGTCGGTAGTTCCAGCAGACAAGCGCTACATGGTAAGCTGTGAAGGCGCTTTCTCATACGTCACCCGCGATTATGGTTTGAAAGAAGCTTATCTTTGGGCAGTCAACTCTGAACAACAAGCTACTCCCAAACAGCTAGAAAAAGTCATTGATATAGTTAAAAAAAATAAAATACCTGTAGTTTTCTGTGAAAGTACAGTAAACGATGGAGCGCAACGTCAGGTAGCTAGAGAATCAGGAGCAAGGTTTGGTGGAGTATTTTATGTTGATTCCCTGTCTCCAGCAAACGGGCCAGCACCAACTTATCTCAAGTTGCTAGAAGGTAATATTAATACTCTAACTCAGGGATTAGAGGAAAAATGAGCAAGTATGCAAGAATAAATCTAACTATTGAAAATAAGCTTGTAGTAACGAATTTAGTCCTATTTTGTTCTCTGGAAAACGTTACGTCTTTGGAAAGATGACTAGAGCCGCTCACTACAAACTATTAATTAATTTTAGAGGTGATTTTTTGTGAAATCCATTAGTATTGATGTCGAAAATTTGACAGTTTCTTATCACGGGAAAGTTGCTTTACATGGTGCTTCTTTGCAAATTCAAACAGGTTCAATCAGTGGCTTGGTGGGGATGAATGGTAGTGGTAAATCAACCCTATTTAAGGCAATTATGGGTTTTTTGAAACCAGTTACAGGACGGGTTTTGATTAATGGATTACCGATAAGAAGTGTACAGAAAAAAAGCTTGGTTGCTTATGTACCACAGTCAGAAGAAGTGGACTGGAATTTTCCAGTAAGTGTCCATGATGTGGTGATGATGGGACGCTACGGATACATGAATATACTGCGAATTCCATCGGCGAACGATCAAAGAGTGGTGAGGGAGAGTTTGGAAAGGGTTCAAATGTGGTCGATGCGCGATCGCCAAATTGGAGAACTCTCTGGAGGACAGAAAAAACGTGCTTTTCTCGCCCGTGCTTTAGCACAACAGGGAACAGTTTTACTATTAGATGAACCTTTCACTGGGGTAGATATCAAAACAGAAAAAGCAATGATTGACTTATTACTAGAATTGCGAGAGGAAGGTCATACAATTTTGATTTCTACCCATGACTTAGCATCTATCACTACTTTCTGCGACCAAGTAGTACTCATTAATCGTACTATTCTAGCTTATGGTGATACATCCGAAGTTTTCACAGAAGAGAATCTCTCACGAACTTTTGGCGGTTCTCTTGGAGATTTGTCTCTCAACAAAAGTCAGCTAATCCGTGGAAATCAAAGTGAATCTGATTGATTGAGAATTTTTAGTTGATATTGCTTGGATTAAAGTTATAAAAATATGAATACTCTCGCATTCTTAGACTGGTTCACTACACCACTACAGCATGAATTCATGGTGAAGGCAATTTGTGTAAGTGCCTTAGTTGGGGTGGTTTGTTCTGTTTTATCTTGTTTTATGACCCTCAAAGGTTGGGCATTAATGGGAGATGCTGTTTCCCATGCGGTAATGCCTGGGGTTGTAATTGCTTATGTTTTAAATATCCCTTTTGCTGTGGGTGCTTTTGTTTTTGGAGTAGGTTCAGTTATTGCGATCGGTTATATCAAAGCGAAGACAAGAATTAAGGAAGATACGGTCATCGGGCTTGTATTTACAGGATTTTTCGCTCTAGGTTTGGTACTAGTTTCCAAAACTCCCAGTAGCGTAGACTTGACGCACATTTTGTTTGGGAATGTCTTGGGTATTTCTAATGAAGACATTATCCAAACGGTGATTATTAGCGTAATTACTTTAGTAACAATAGCTATTTTACGCAAAGACCTACTATTATTTTGTTTTGACCCCACTCATGCACGTTCCATCGGCTTGAACACAGGAGCGCTGCACTATATTTTACTATCATTACTATCGCTAACTGCTGTCGCCGGACTCCAGACAGTGGGAATTATTTTAGTTGTAGCGATGTTAGTTACTCCAGGAGCAACGGCTTATTTATTAACAGACCGTTTCGACCACATGATACTAATTGCAATGGCATCGGGCGTATTTTCAAGTGTTATGGGGACTTACATCAGCTATCATATCGATGGTGCAACTGGGGGTTGTATAGTGGTGTTACAAACCTTGTTGTTTATCATAGCAATGATTTTTGCACCTAAACATGGGTTACTGGTAAGAGCAAAGAAGCAGGAAAATACTGACTGATTCAGTATGAAATACCCTTTGCTATTTACATAACCCCCATTCCACAGGTGTGAGGGCGAAACAAGTGTCGTTTAAAATTGTTGTAATTGGTACTTCTTTAGGCGGATTATCAGCATTGAAAATTGTCCTGGGTAATTTACCAGCAGACTTCCCTGTACCGATCGCGATCGTGCAACACCGTCACAAAGAATCTAATAAGACACTCCAGGAGTTATTACAAGAATCCACCTTGTTGAAAATTCGCGAAGTGGAAGATAAGGACGAAATACTAACGGGATATATTTACATAGCCCCAGCAGATTATCACTTACTGGTTGAACCAGGTCACTTTGCTCTCTCGACTGACGAACCTGTTTCTTATGCTAGACCATCTATTGATGTGCTGTTTGAGTCGGCAGCCGATGTCTACACAGAAGAAGTTATTGGTGTAATATTGACAGGAGCAAACCAAGATGGTATGCAAGGTCTTAAGAAAATAAAAGCGCGGGGAGGAATTACCATTGTACAAGAACCTGCCACAGCAGAGAGCGACATTATGCCAGAGGCAGCAATTTCTGCTATTACAGTAGACTGGATTTTGACACTCTCAAACATTGCTTCCCAGATGGTCAAGCTTTGTCAATCATCACAGAAATAAACCGATGCAGATGGAATCGAAAGTAAACATCCTCCTAGTGGATGATAAACTAGAAAATTTGCTGGCACTAGAGGCAATCCTAGAAAAATTAGGGGAGAATCTCGTGAGAGCTACTTCTGGGGAAGAAGCTTTGAGGTGTCTGCTGCATCAAGACTTTGCGGTGATTTTGCTGGATGTGCAAATGCCGGGGATGGATGGCTTTGAAACTGCTACCTTAATTCGCAATCGGGGGCGATCGCGTCACACTCCAATTATCTTTCTTACCGCCTTTAGCACCAGCGACCAAATGCTGTTTAAAGGTTATGCCTTGGGTGCTGTTGATTATCTGCTCAAACCATTAGACCCTAATATCTTGACTTCTAAAGTCACAGTATTCGTAGAACTATTTAAGAAAACAGAAGCCATCAAGCAACAAACAGCGCAATTGGTAGCTGTGAATACTGAACTCAGGCAAAGTGAAGAACGATTCCGATCGCTAAGTACCTGCTCACCCGTTGGCATTTTTGAAACTGATACCGAAGGTGACTGTAAATATACTAATCCCCGATATCAGATAATTTGTGGCTTGAAAGCCGCAGAGAGTTTAGAGAAGAGATGGCTGGAATCTGTTCATCCAGAAGACAGAGAACGAGCGATCGCTAGTTGGTCTGCTTACATTTGCGAAGGTCGGGAATACTCAGAAGAATTTCGTTTTCAAGCTGCTCACGGTAACATTCGTTGGGTTCAAGTTCGCTCATCACCGATGCTTTCCAGTCAAGGAGACTTGTTAGGTTATGTAGGCACTCTTGAAGATATTACCGAACGCAAGCAAGCAGAAGAAGTCCGCGCTCAAGTAATCCGAGAACAAACGGCAAGACAGGAAGCAGAAGCTGCAAATCGGATGAAAGATGAGTTTCTAGCTGTTCTCTCCCATGAACTCCGCACACCTCTAACCTCAATGCTTGGCTGGTCAAAAATCCTCCGCGCCAAGAAACTTGACGAAAAAGCCACTTCCCGCGCTTTGGAGGCGATCGAACGCAACGCCATATCTCAGATGCAACTAATTGAGGATATCTTGGACGTATCTCGAATTATCCGTGGTCAGTTGCGGTTAAACGTATCGGCAGTGAATTTGCTCACAGTGATGGAGGCGGCATTAGATGCAGTTCGTCCCCTAGCAGAACCAAAAGATATTCAATTAAATACTGTGCTGGATACTTCGATAGGGTCAGTTTATGGCGATCCAGCCCGTTTACAACAAATTGTCTGGAACCTACTAACTAATGCAATAAAGTTTACCCCTAAAGGCGGTAGGGTAGAGGTTAGGCTATCAAAGCATGTTGGATTTTCGATTTCAGACTTCAGCGTGAGCGCTCAGTCGAACGGTTTTGGATTGGGAGTTGATGGTAAAAATTTAGCCTCTTCAAACATTGATGAAAGCAGTAATCTACAATCCCAAATTCAAAATTTAAAATCTCAGTACGCCCAAATTGAAGTTATCGATACGGGCGTTGGTATCAGTTCCGAGTTTTTACCCAAAGTATTTGAGCGTTTTCGCCAAGCAGACAGCACCACAACGCGATCGCACAATGGACTAGGACTAGGATTAGCGATCGTCCGTCATTTAGTCGAACTGCACAAGGGTACAATCTTTGCCCAAAGTTCAGGCACTGGGCAAGGAGCAACCTTTACTGTAAGACTACCACTTCTACAAGACAATAGGGGGAATAGAGAAGCAACAGGAAAAAATTCCTCTCCTATAGCATCTACGCCCCTTGCTGGATTAAGAGTGTTAGTTGTAGATGATGAAGCAGATACCCGTAACTTTCTCAGTTTTATGTTTGAGGAGTATGGGGCTTTTGCCACTGCCGTAGCTTCAGTTGATGAAGTGCTAGCGGTACTTGAACAAGCAAAACCAGATATCCTAATTAGCGACATCGGCATGTCAGGGCAAGATGGTTATACACTTATTCGGAAACTCCGCTCTTTAGAACCAGAAAAAGGCGGACGTATCCCCGCGATCGCTTTAACAGCATACACGCGAGAGGAAGACCGCTTAGAAGCACTTTCAGCAGGGTTTCAGCAGCATTTATCTAAGCCAATTGACCCTAATAAATTGATTTCTGCGGTTATCAATGTATTAGAACTGCCTGTTGAAGTTCCAGTGAGTTGATTTGGACTGGGAGTGGGAGCAGGAGAGCAGGGGAGCAGGGGAGGAGAGTTTTCCCCTTTGCCCCCCGCACCCTGCCCCTCTGCCTCTTTACCCATGCCCAATGCCCAATCAAGACGAACTTAGAGCATGTTTTTTGAGTTCGTCTAGAGAAACTACTTCCAAAGCTCTAGCATGGGTTGCTGAAAGTATGACGGGTGGAGCGACGCCCGCTTCTAGAGCTTCTTGCCAGCGAGAAGCACACAAACACCAGCGATCGCCAGGCTTCAATCCAGGAAAATTAAAATCAGGAACAGGTGTGCTGAGGTCGTTTCCTTGTGATTTGGTAAACTCCAGGAATTCTGATGTCACTTGGGCACATACGACATGCGAACCGAAATCTTGACCACCTGTACGACAAAAACCGTCGCGGTAAAACCCAGTCACGGGAGAAGTACAGCAAACCTCTAGGTTTCCATCGATTACATTTTTAGCGTCTGTCATCGTTAATTCGTTGTACTTGATTTTTCCACTTGATATAAGCTTATATTTATTGTCAATTCCCTGGTTAAATTAAAATCGCGATCGCTAATTAATTCCCAAAAGCAGGGAATGCTAAAATTATTTATCTCAAAATCGTTAAAAATAAATTTTTCAGCAAAATATTTAAGAGCGATCGCTCTCAGTTAAAATAAAAACCCCTGGCAAACTACCAGGGGTAATGCAAGTCAGTACTTTCGCATGGAATGTATCCTACTTAAATACCATAGCAACCTTGTAATTTAGAGATATGCCATTTTGCCAAACAAAAAAAGCCCTCAGTGGTAAGCTGAGGGTTAATTTTTTAGAATAGCGGTAATATACAAAGCTATTATTCCCAGATAAGTAAGTAAATAATACTTGTAGCCCTTTTTAATTCGTGTAATACAGGAGCCAGTCTTTACAAATCGAAGTGGCTTCCAACCATCAGAATTTATTGTTCCCTCTTCTACGAAAGCCTGCGCGAACAGAGGGTTACTCCGGTTGAGCAATAGTAGACATAAATTAGACACAGATTTTAAAGAGCCATATAACCAAGTATGTAATGTCATACAAAAGATAACTTTGGCGTATTCTTGCCTCGTTGTTTGGTTTTAAATAAGCAAACCTGATAACTCGTATCAGATTTACTGTAGTAATAAAACTTGATTAAAAATTGTAAAGCAGTGTAAAGTACATTCACAGGCAAAAACTTTACCGCCTGATTCATAAATAACTAACCGCACTTATAAAACAATGACAACAACCTTACAACAGCGCCAAAGCGCCAATGTATGGGAT
>NZ_JAVRCE010000037.1:0-72902 GCF_034530915.1 Nostoc sp. DedQUE09 | reverse complement strand
GTGAATTTGAGATGCTCCCGCTACATTGCTTGCAATTAGCGGTGAGAGTTGTCACAATGTCTATTGCAATTATAGTTAGGCAAGTTTACCTTGTGGAAAACTTGTGGAAAAGTACTTGAGTTTTTCCACAAGGTAATTATACTTAATTAAATTTTGACTGTAGAATATCAAGTTTTCCCCAGTTTTTTGCACAATATAAGTTAAATTTAATCAATTTTTAGACGTTACTTAATATTCTTGACTAATTCTTCAGCCGTCAAAACTCATAATTCAGACTGCTGCTTGTGGAAAACTTAAAATAAATCTTCAAGATGGTTTTTGAGAACGGCTAGTCATATTGATGCGATCGCTCAGTTGGCGGATTGTTTGTGCTAAAGTGCGATCGCTCTCCTGGAGTTGATTAATTTTATCGCAACTATAGATTACCGTTGTATGGTCTTTACCACCAAACTCTTCGCCAATTCTCGGCAAACTCAAAGCGGTGTGTTGGCGCATCAGATACATCCCTAGTTGACGCGCCCAGCTTATCTCTCTTCGTCTTGAGTTACTTTTAAGGTCATCTATCGAAACATCAAAATTATCCGCCACAACCTTTAAAATTGCTTCTGGGGTAGCTGCCATTTTTTCATTAGGCGGTTCTAAAACTGGTGTGATATTTTCCACCGTCATCGGTAAACCCCAAATAGAAATATAAGCCACCGCCCGAATTAAAGCTCCTTCTAATTCTCGAATATTAGAAGTGTAGTTAGAAGCAATATACTCAATCACGTCGCGGGGAAGACTAATATTTTCATCCTCAGCCTTTTTCTGCAAAATTGCCATTCTCGTTTCTAAATCGGGCTTTTGGATGTCGGCAATTAACCCCATAGAAAACCGAGAGCAAAGACGTTCTTGCAAGCTAGGAATTTGGTTAGGTGGACGATCGGAAGCAATGACAACTTGTTTACCAGCTTCATGTAGAGTATTAAAAGTATAAAAGAATTCCTCTTGGGTATATTCCTTCCCTTCAAGAAACTGAATATCATCAACTAATAAAACATCAGCCGCCCGGTAATGCTCTCGAAAGCTTTGCATACTATCCTTACGGATGGCTGTAATTAAATCATTAGTAAACTGCTCAGTAGAAACATAAAATATTTTACAATTAGGAAAAATTGCATAGCGATAATGACCAATAGCTTGCATCAGATGAGTTTTACCCAAGCCGACACCACCGCATAAAAATAAAGGGTTAAACTCTTTACCTGGAGATTCTGCAACTGCCAAAGAAGCAGCATGAGCCATGCGATTGTTAGCACCAACTACAAATCGCGAAAAGACGTATTTAGAGTTTAAATCAGTAGTTTTATGATTGTGATTGGCAACAGGTTCAGAAATACTGCTGGAATTTGGTGATTCCCAAGCAACCTCTCGTTCACTAAAATGAGAAACTTCATCACCTTGAGCAACGGTAATATAAATTCCCACAGGATGACCGAGAATATCTTGGACTACATGAGCAATAGTATTGATGTAATACTTCTGTAACCAATTACGAGCAAATGGGTTAGGAGTACGGATAACCAAACAATTATTTTCTAATCGCTCTGCACTAGCAGTTTTGATCCAAGTTTCAAAGGTAGGTCGGGATAGTTCAAGCTTTAGGCGCTCTAGTACCTGACTCCACAGACTTTCTATGGGAATTTCCATTATCCACCACCTTTGCTGCTAATCGTCACAATAGAAGAGAAAGCACTAATTTAGCATTGAGACACGCTAGACCTAAAATAAGCTTTTAAGTTGTAACCAAACCGAGTGCTGAGTAAAGCAAAAATTTATCAGAGCTTTATTACTCAGTATATGCCTCGTCCCTTTATTATGAGCGGTCTTTTAACCTCAGCACTCAGCACTTTTAACTCAGCACTCTCATTGACACGGAGAAGCAACGACACATGAAGATAACAAACCATCACTCAGCGCCCAAAAGGATTGAAACCAGGGGCTTACCCCAGAGGTTGCGGATGCTCTCATACGGGGTAGCAGTGATGTTCCTGGGGAGCTGCTCTCTTCTACCTGCTAGGACTGTTGATAATCAACAAAGGGATACTCAAGCCCAAAACACAACACAACCTAATCCGGTAATTGTCCCCCCGCAGATTTTCTCTTCTTCTGGAGATCCTAATTTTGTAGTGAAAGTAGTACAACAAGTGGGGCCTGCGGTAGTTCGTATTGATTCTTCCCGAACAATCACTTCTCGCGTACCAGACGAATTTAACGATCCATTTTTCCGGCGGTTTTTTGGAGAGGGAAACCCACGGCCTAGACAAAGGGTAGAGCGCGGTAGCGGCTCTGGATTTATTATTAATTCTTCAGGGCAGATTTTGACTAATGCCCATGTGGTAGATGGTGCTGATAGAGTGACTGTCACACTCAAAGATGGCCGAACTTTTGATGGGAAAGTACTGGGTGAAGATCCGGTAACTGATGTGGCTGCGATTAAAATTGACGCTAATAATCTGCCAACTCTAGCTGTGGGTAATTCTGATACCTTGCAACCAGGACAAGCAGTAGTAGCTATTGGCAACCCTTTAGGCTTGAATAATACCGTCACTTCTGGGATTATTAGTGCCACAGGTCGTTCTGGTAGCGATATTGGTGCTAGTGACAAGCGGGTTGATTACATCCAAACGGATGCAGCGATTAACCCTGGTAATTCCGGTGGGCCATTGCTTAATGCTCGTGGACAGGTAATTGCGATGAACACAGCTATTATTCGCGGCGCTCAAGGTTTGGGATTTGCTATCCCTATTAACACTGTACAAAGGATTGCCCAGCAATTAATTGCTACAGGCAAGGTGGATCATCCTTATTTGGGTGTGCAGATGGTGACACTGACACCAGAAATTAAAGAAAAGATAAAAAATGGAGCAGGCGATCGCTTAAATCTTACAGCAGATGAGGGCGTTTTGCTGATTGAGATTGTGCCGCGATCGCCTGCATTTGTAGCTGGACTACGAGTCGGTGATGTGATTAAAAGCATTAACAGCCAGCCTGTTACTAAAATTGAAGAAGTACAAAGGCTAGTAGAAAAGAGCAAAATCGGTACTAAATTACCCATAGAAGTGGAACGCAATGGGCAAATTGTCCAAGTAGGAGTTCAACCTGCTCCTTTGCCTGTTAGACGTGAAGGATGATGTTAGTTATTTGTCATTTGTCATTTGTCATTTGAAAAATAACTGACATACTTCACTCCCTCCATACCCCATACTTCGGCTACGCTCAGTACAAGTGCCCCATGCCCAATGCCCCATTACCTAAAGGAGCTTTATCATGACTGAATTAGCGCCAATAATTCAATTAGGCAATCCAACATTGCGCCAAAAGGCTGCTTGGGTTGAAAATATTCAAGATGAGCAGATCCAAAAATTAATTGAAGATTTAATCGCCACTGTTGCCAAGGCTAACGGTGTGGGAATCGCTGCCCCTCAAGTAGCACAATCCTATCGTTTATTTATTGTGGCTTCCCGTCCTAATGCCAGATATCCCAACGCCCCGGAAATGGAACCTACTGCCATGATTAATCCCAAAATCATTGCTCATTCAACTGAAGTTGTCAAAGATTGGGAAGGTTGTTTAAGTGTTCCAGGAATTAGGGGGTTAGTTCCTCGCTATAAATCTATTAAAGTTGAATACACTGACTCTGAAGGCAACTTACAAAAGCAAGAATTAACCGATTTTATCGCTCGGATTTTTCAACACGAGTACGATCATCTCGACGGTATCGTATTTGTAGATCGCCTAGAAAATACTCTTGATATGATTACTGAGCAGGAATATCAACAACGAGTAGCTAACAAATAAATGGGAGTCGGGAGTGGTGGTGAAAAAGCTAACGATTAACCTAACCCCCTAGCCCCCTTCCCGACCTTTACGGAAAATTATGTATAAATGTTAAATAGCTAAGGGCAACACCAAGTTAAACGCGAAGTAGCAAGAGTCCACTTCTTAAAGCTTGATTCCACAGAGATGATTTTTGCACTTCTGGCAAAGAAAGAGGCTGATTTACTGATAACGGTGGCTCTTGTTGCAGAGATAATTGCCACCAGCCAACATCGTGCCACCTACTAAATTTATACCCAACTCTGTAAAAAACACTTAGAGGCGAAAAACCGACAGCCTCATGCATAGCTACACTTGCTGGGTTGGGTAAAGCGATGCCTACGGCGGGCTACGCCAACGCAGCAAAAACGTTATAAAATCCTTGGAGTTGCAGCAAGCCAAAAAGAGAAGTGTACAAAGCTTTAGCAACTCCTTTTCTGCGATATTCAACATTTACATACACGGATGATTCTACAGACCATTGGTAAGCAGCACGAGTCCGGTAGGGAGTAGCATAGGCATAACCTAGAATCTCACCGTTAATTTCACACACTAGCCAAGGCATCTGCTGTTGATAGTTATTGATGCGTTTTTCAAATTCCGTTTTGCTGGGAGGCTCTATCTCAAAGGAAATTGAAGTTTCCCACACAACAGGCGCATAAATTGCCAGCATTTTTAAAGCATCACTTTCGTTAGCTAGTCTAATTGCAGCTTTCACAACAGATCCTTTTTGGATTTTAATAATTGGCTAGAAACGAGGTTTGAAAAGGCTTTTGGCTTAAGTTTACATCAATGTCACGCATGAGGGTGCAATGACTGTGAGAATTAGACTTTTTGCAGAAATCGGGAAAAGGGGAAGGGGAAAGGTTTGGTATTTTCCCTTTCCCCAATAAAGATGAGTCCCTTTTCCCACAAGAGTGCAAAAAGCACAAATGCCAAGAGGTCTATTGTTTTAAGCGTGTGCTTCACAAACTTGCTCGCCCCGCCACAATTGATATAGCCGCGTCGCTGGCATTGTCATATATAAAACGTCACCATCACTGAGACTAGTTTCTAATAAATCCCAGCCGTGAAGAGTTTGGTGGTTTGTTTCTACGTACAAAGGTACACAGTCAGCAGACATCGCTACATCTTTCACCCATTGACCGCAAAAGACGTGTGAAGCTGTAATTACAGTGGCAAAAGCTACCCAAAGACTATCGGCTGTGATGCCATTGCCCAGGATACGTCCCCCTAGCGCAGCAGCAGCAAAAGCTGGCGCTGCTAATTCAGCCGGACTCAGCACTGCATCGAAGCCAAATAGCTGTTGGGCTATGCCAGCAAAATCAGGATCGCCATAATGAACAATCACCGGAATACTGGGTGCCAAACCTTTGGCTTTGAGGGCAATTTCCAAATTGGTAGCATCATTGCTAGTAACAGTAATCACTGCGGCAGCAGAGTTTATATTGCTAGCTTTGAGTATTGTGCGGAAGCTGGCATCACCCTGAATCACAGGGATACCGAGTTCGCGGGCGGTGTTGATATATTTACTGTTGGAGTCGGGTTCAACGACGACAACTTCATGTCCGCTGGCGTGGAGTTGCTGAACAATTCTCACCCCAATACCACTTAAGCCACAGACAATGTAGTGCGATCGCTGAGGAATTCGGGCTGCATCCCAAAATTGCTTAAAGCGGCTTCCTAAGACAAAATCCGTGAGCATGGCATACCAAATACCAATCACTACTGCTCCAATCAGCATCATCACAACAGTAAATAACTTAATACTGTTAGGAGCATTTTCTACTACTTTGTCATTACCACCGGCTCCGGTAATCATGCCGACAGAAAAATATAGAGCATCCACAGGAGACAAACTCAACTCAGCCGACATATAAGTGAATGTAGCGATCGCAATAACCGTCAATAGTGCAATAGCACCCACCACTACCGATCGCCCGTGTTCCTGAAACTGCCTAAAATTAGTCATAACTTTTAGCAGTTTTCTAATCAACGATCTCCGGGGGGAACGGATGCGGGGTTGTGTACCAATAATTATGCGATCGCCTACTTGGATTTCTTGGCCAGCTATGACAGCTGATACCAAATCCATCTCACCTTTGACTGGTAAGTAATAAATTAGCATCCGCGATCGGTCTGACCACAATTCACTCAGCTTTCGACCTTTCCAGAAGTGGTTTTCATGAATGTATTCTTCGTGAATTGGCCAAGTTTGCTGAAATAATTTAATTTGTCCGATCGCTCGGTTTCCCAGCGCTGCAAAGGTGAATACGGGTGCTGCTAATCCGACAACACTCATACTCAAATGGTCTGGCAAACTTTGATCTAGGCGCTCTCCTAAATTTGTATTATAAAAACGGTTGATAATCCGAATCTGGGGATTCAGCACCCGCGCTTGCATCATAATAGATAAATTCAGAGCATCTTTAGATCCAGCGATGACTAAAGTGTGTGCCTGTTGAATTCCTGCTGCTGTTAGGGTAGAAGCTGCTTGTAAATCTCCAACAATCACATCTCCTGCGGTTTCGCCGGGGATAGATTGGTGATGAATGCCAACAACGAAGGCTCCCTGATGTCTCAGCAGACGAAAGGTTTTATATCCGGTACGTCCTAAGCCACAAACAATAATTCTGGGTTTCATGAAACGGCAGCATCTTTTACAGGTAGGGCTGCATTTCTAGTTAATTATCAATATTGTTGCTTACTTTCCTGGAATATAACTGTAGCTGACAACACGATTGTTTCAATTAGAGGCAGAGAGCGGGGAGAGGAGCAGGGGAGCAGGGGAGCAGGGGAGAAGTTGCGGTAAGTTTTTCCCCTCTGCCTCTTTGCCCCTTTTTCCGCTCAAGCTTGTGAGAAATGGAGAGCAAGCAGGGTTTGAACGGGCAATAAAATAATCTAGAAAAATATGGCAATTTTTGTAGGTTGTGATACGCTATCTGCTTGAGAAGTGTGGAGGAGCCGAAAATGACTAAGCTGCGGGTGGGGTTACTGTTTGGCGGTCGTTCGGGAGAACATGAAGTTTCGATCAAATCAGCACGGGCGATCGCTAACGCCTTGAGTGCAGGGGAAAATGCTAGTAAGTACGAAATATTGCCTTTTTACATCCAAAAAAATGGTCACTGGCTGGCAGGAGAAGCACCCCAAAAGGTTTTAACCACCGGCAATCCGCTACTGGAATCGGCAGAATCAACATCTGTTGGAAATCTGACATCCAACCCTCAAGCCCAAACTCTGAGCAATTGGCAATCTCCCTCTCAAGTTGCCCAAGTAGATGTTTGGTTTCCCATTCTCCACGGTCCCAATGGTGAAGATGGGACAATTCAAGGGTTACTGACTTTGATGCAAGTCCCCTTTGTCGGTTCTGGGGTGTTAGGTTCGGCAATGGGAATGGATAAAATTGCCATGAAAATGGCTTTTGAGCAAGCGGGATTACCACAGGTAAAATATAAGGCGGTAACTAGATCGCAGGTTTGGTCTAATCCGTGCGTATTTCCGAAACTGTGTGATGAAATTGAGGCAACATTAGGTTATCCAGCTTTTGTCAAGCCAGCTAATTTGGGTTCATCGGTGGGTATTGCCAAAGTGCGATCGCGCCAAGAATTAGAAGCTGCTTTAGATAGTGCTGCCAGTTATGACCGAAGGCTAGTTGTAGAAGCTGGTGTCGTTGCTAGAGAAGTTGAGTGTGCCGTTTTAGGTAACGAGCAACCTCAAGCCTCTGTCATTGGAGAGATTACTTATGACAGCGATTTTTATGATTATGAAACTAAATATACTGAGGGCCGGGCAGATTTACTGATCCCCGCACAGCTTCCAGATGCGATCGCTCGTCAAATTCAGGACATGGCTTTGCAAGCTTTTGCCGCTGTTGACGCTGCTGGGTTAGCAAGGGTAGATTTTTTCTATGTGGAAGCAACACAAGAAGTATTTATTAACGAAATCAATACGTTACCAGGCTTTACTGCGACGAGTATGTATCCTCAACTCTGGGCCCATAGTGGAGTTTCCTTTCCAGAATTAGTCGATCGGTTAATTCAACTTGCTCTTGAAAGGCATTCTCCTAGCTGACAGAGAAAATAAGCGAACTAATTTTAGATTATTACGGCGAAAAGTCACAATAAATACAGAACTTTGGCAAAAATTAGCCAGATTTTGTAGCTTATGTTTTACAAAAAAGCTACTAAAATCTCAACTTTGTTACGGATACCTGATGCTTGACTCCTCCAGTACAATTTATTGACTAGAGGGGTACAAATCTGAAAGTAATCATGGAAAAAAGTCAGAGTGTACAGCGCGAGCGAACCCAATTAAAAAGGGCTACTCCAGAGCTGACAAACAGGAAATCGAGACTAAAAAACAGCTCGAATGTTCTGATATATCTGGTTGCACATCATCCTTGGCTATTGTTGACTGGGTGTTTAGCCATGTTTCTGGGAGGTGGCACCTTTGCCTTATATAGCTTAGGTAATGCTGGCCCCGTACCACAAGAAGAACCAGAAAAAATCCCAGTTATAGTTGAAGAACCAATCAGTCCGCCCTCTGAGAATAGCAATCCTACACCTTTATGGATGATTGCTGCGATCGTTCTCAGTTGTGGTGGTGGTTCATTGCTGATTTTCCGAATGCTTAACCGCACCAAGCAACCGCAAAAAGTTCAAAAACAGGTTAATCGCCATCAGGTACGCTTGGCACAGAAGCATCACCAAAAATTGGAACCAAATCTTCCCAAGAGTCAGCCAATTTTTGTGCCACAGCCACAACTAATGCCCCTTATGCAGATGCAACCTAAAACAAAGCATCTGGTAACTGTTCTGCCAGCAGAACATAAGCACCACCTGGATACGCGCACAGAACCCTTAGCAGACTTGATGGATCTTCGTAAAAATAGTTCATTGTCTGCTATTTTACGCCAGTATTAATACTACTGTAAAGTAAAACCCCGTTAAACTAATACTTTTTGCCAATTAGCTTGGCTTAGATTCCCGACTTTCTTTAAGAAGTCGGGAATCTTGTTATATAGCGGTTTAACTGCTTTTAAAAAGTTAGATATGAGCAATTAGAAAATTTAAAAACTTGCCAAAATGGCAACCAGCTTTTGATGATTCAAGTTAAATTGTATGAAGATAAACGACTTCAAGGGTTTGATTATCAGGGGCTATCACCTAAGCAAATTCCTTTTGTAAAACACTATTTACTAAGTGATTTACAAAAACAAAAAGCTATCTATAACAATTATTTGCAGAGTATTTATCTTGGTAAATAAATTCAATAATCAGGTTTGGCATTTGCTGCAACAGGAATATTAAATGCGTGCAGGCGTTGTTGAACTACGCATTAGCCCCCAACTAACGGGTAACGTCTGTATACATTCCTGTTCACTTCAGCAGCAAATGGTAGAGTGGGAGTTTGAAAGCTGACTGATATGCTTCCTCCCACTCTCTTTTTATCGAAATAGAATTCAGGAGTCTGAATTCTTCTTTAGAAGTTAGTATCTTGTAAAAACTCAAGAATCGTTTTATTCAACACCTCAGAAGCGCCAGTTGAAGCATCATGACAGCAGTTAGATAAAATCTGTAATTTGGAATTGGGGATATGTTGATGTAATTTTCTACCATGACTAGCAGGAAACCAACTATCTTGCTCACCCCACAAAACTAATGTAGGACACTTAATTGCACTCAGATTATTTTGAATTTTGGTGAGCATATTGGGTTTATTTGCTTGCCAATTCTCAATTTCTCGCGCGGCTATTTGTAACTCTTCAGCAACTTTTGCGATCGTACCAGGCAATTCAGTAAACGGGTAAGTTATCCAATAGATATCTTCCTGTGTCAAAATTGAGGGATCGAATAATACCCTACGTCTTTCTATTGCCATAACTTCTCTAAATAGAGGTGCAAACAGATATGTCAGACGTAAGGAGTCAATTGTTTGCATTATTTCTAGGGGAGTTTTGGCAAGCAACCACATAGACCAATGGGGTAGCTGTTCGGCAAAAACAGGTACGTTTACTACTATAAGCCGTCCGATTAACTGCGGATTTTCTTGAGCAAGAGCAAGGGCAACTAATCCCCCCAGAGATTCTGCCACAATCACTGCGGGTTCATCACATAATGCCTGAATAATTCTTTGAAACTCAATAACTTGATGACCATTGTGTTCTCTACGAGACAATGGTTTTTCGGAAAAACCAAAACCTTTGGCATCAAAACAAATTACTCGGTAATATTTAGATAATGCTGCTACGCTGTGGCGCCAATTGTAGCTCCAACTCCCCATTCCATGTAACAAAATTAGCGGTTTACCTGTACCTTTTTCGCCATAAGCAATTTGTATAGGATAACCTTTAGCATCAGTAATAACTAGACTTTGCCGACCTTTAGGAAAAGTAGCTTGCCACCAATCTTTCATTCTTTTATCAATAAAAATTTAACCGCCAGTTAAGGCGTTCCACAAGATTCTAATTAGTATCACAGGCAATGCTACTAAGACAATGGAGATTAGCAATAATCCAACTAAAACGGCAAAGATAAACCATCTGTCTGCACTCTTTTGCTCGCTGGGAAACTTTAAGTATTCTTCCAACAGCTTGATATTATTAGTATTAGCTCTCCAGGCAAAATCAAAAAAGTCTCCCAAAACTGGGACAGCGCCTACCAAGCCATCAATTATTACGTTCAAAACCATTTTACCTAGAGTAGCTCTAGATACGCCTAGCCGCGCTGCTTCTAGAATGATGTAGCTAGAAAACATTATTCCCAAAAAATCACCACCAATCGGTATGAATCCTAAAATTGGATCTAAACCAAAACCAATCTTTGTGCCAGGAATGGTAATAACATTATCCAGTAGCCGACTTAACTGACGCAGGCGTTTCAAGGTCGGTGCTTTCGCATCAGGTTCAATCATCGGAAATCGAGGAGGAGAATCAGGCATGGAGGCGATCGCTAACTTTGTATTGAATCGTTAGATATTTTACTCCCCTACTGAGCTTTTGCAATCATTATTCTCAAGGATTTACGAATAATATTTTACTTTCGATTGTGGCTGGGCTTTTAAGCGCATATCTTCGCCGATAATCACGTTCAACTGATCGCCGATTAACAGAACAGCAGCGCTCATTGACAGCCAAAGCATTAAAACTATTACAGCTCCTACAGCACCATATACTTTATTATAATTGCCAAAATTCGCCACATACAGCCGAAATAGGGCAGACAACATTGCCCAGAAAACAGCTGCTAAAATCGCTCCAGGCATCATTGGCGTACCTGAGTTCCACTTGCTTGGCCCATAGCGATAGACAAAGCCAAAGGCGACAGCAACAATGCTTAAAGCTAAAGGCCAGCGTAACAGCTGCCAAAGATGTAACAAAAAGATTAAAGAAGCATTTTCACGTACTACCATTCCCAATAGCCAATCGCTAGTAAACACTAAGAAAGAAGCCAATACTAAAAGCAACATCGTACCAACTGTTAATCCCAGAGAGACGAGCTTGGCTTTCCAAAAAGGGCGGATGTTTTCTGGAGGAATTTGATGGATTTGATCGAGGGCTGTCATAGCTGTATTTACCGCCCCAGAAGCAGTCCAAATTGCTAATACAAAGCTTAGAGAAAACAAACCGCTGTTTTTGGAGTTGGTAATTTCTGTGGTGGCAAAATCACGAATCAAATCCAAGGCTTGTTCCGGTAAGACTTGACTTAGTTGTACTGCCAGTTGTTTAAAGGTGTTTTGTAAAGATTCTGCCAATAAACCAATAGCTGTGATGATCGCAAGAATTGCTGGAAACAGCGATAGCATTGCATTGTAGGCGATTTCTGAGGCGAGTCCGAAAAGCCGCCTTTCGATTGTCCTGGAAAAAGTTTTTTTAATCGTGGGCCAATTAAGGTGGCCAAAGAAGCGAAAAAAACGAGGCTTTGGCATAATTTAGAGTTAAAACTGGTTGGGTTGATTAACTACTGTGCTAAATTTTGCGTAGCGATCGCATCTATCTTTCTACCGCAAGAATACCGAGTGGAGAGTGGGGGAAAGTTCCTAACTAATGACTATTAATCTATGAATCAAGATTTAACACAACAGTGGTTGACAGAAATTCAGGTAATCAAAGAGCAGATGGCACAGCTGCAACACGAGCGCGATACGGCTTGGGAGAGTGCCCAAAAATGGCGTCAGCTTTACAACACAGAAGCAGAACAACGCCGCACAGATGCCCAACTTTCCCAACAGACGATCGCCTCCCTCAAGGCAGAACTACATAAACTCCAAGGTTTTGAAGTAGACACACTGCCTGCTGGGACACCAGTAGCGATTCAACAAGAAATAGAACAACTAAAATCTGTGGAAGACTTGCAAGCTAAACTCATCACCGCGATTAAAGAACGCGATCGCCTCTTGCAAGCTTTGAAAACTGAGCAGGACAACCACGCCCAAACCCGCAATAGCCTGACTACTGCCTTGGGTGATGCTATTGATAGCTTGACACGCGAACGAGCAGGGGTAGGGAGCAGGGGGGCAGGGGAGCAGGGGGGCAGGGGAGCAGGGGAGAAGTTGCAGTAAGTTTATCCCCTCTGCCCCTCGGTCATTAGACCTCTTGCAAAAATATATTTTTGCAAGAGAGGGAAAAGGAAAAAGGTTAAAGGGAAAGGATTTTGAGTTTCTTTACCCTTTTCCCCTGCCCCTTATCCCCAGAGGGGGCCCCACCTTCCCCTTTACCCCGACAAATGCCAAGAAGTCTACTGAGCGTAGTCGAAGTGCAGCCTCTCGTAGAGAAGTGCTGCCCCCTACCTCTTCCCATACCCAATATCCTAAAATCCCATTGCCTTGGCGACTGCGCCCAGTTCTGCTGCGATACCTTGTTGAAATTGACTGTGATTGTGTTTAATGGCTGTATCTGGGTCTTTTAGTCCATTGCCTGTGAGTACACAAACGACTGTCGCTCCTGTGGGAACTTGGTCTTTTACCTGCAACAACCCAGCGACAGAAGCAGCGCTAGCAGGTTCGCAAAAGATACCTTCTGATGCTGCCAAAAGTCGATAAGCTTCGAGAATTTCGGCATCGGTAACGGCGTGGAAATTTCCCTGACTGGCGGTTTGGGCTGCGATCGCTAAGTCCCAACTTGCAGGGTTGCCAATGCGAATTGCTGTCGCTAGGGTTTCGGGATGCGCCACTGGCTGACCATGTACTAATGGGGCTGCTCCTGCGGCTTGGAATCCCATCATCTTGGGTAAGCGATCGCACTTTCTGGCTTGATGATATTGACAAAAACCCATCCAATATGCCGTGATATTTCCGGCATTGCCCACGGGAATACATAACCAGTCTGGTGCATCACCCAATGCATCGACAACTTCAAAGGCTGCTGTTTTCTGTCCTTCTAGGCGGTAGGGATTGACTGAATTCACCAAAGTGATCGGATAGCTTTCGGCCATCTCGCGGACAATTTCTAGCGCTTGGTCAAAATTACCTTTAATTGCCAATACTTCTGCGCCATACAGTAATGCTTGAGCTAACTTGCCCAGCGCCACATAACCGTCGGGAATCAGTACAAAGGCATTCATGCCTCCACGTCTGGCATAAGCGGCGGCGGCAGCTGAGGTGTTGCCTGTGCTGGCACAAATTACTGCTTTTGCCCCTGCTTCTTTGGCCTTGGAAATTGCCATAGTCATCCCCCGGTCTTTGAAGCTGCCGGTGGGATTGAGACCGTCGTATTTTACAAATACCCGTACTTGTCTGCCAATGCGTTCTGCGATCGCTGGCGCTGGTATTAGAGGTGTGTTGCCCTCCAATAGAGTGACAATCGGTGTTTCTTCGCTGACAGGCAAGTATTCGCGATAGGCTTCTATCAGCCCGGGCCAGGGTTGGCGATGAGATGTAGCAACAGACAGGCTCAAAGTCACGGGATTTAAAATTTCTTAATGTAAGGATTGGATATTTAGAAAGGGTGGGATCGGGAAACGCAAAATGGGAAGAGGAAGAAAGTAGATTTTTCGTTACCAGTTGCCGATTCAGAGTTCCCTAATCCCAAAGAATCTTGTTAAGAATATTATTTTTTGTGGTGCAGGCGTTTCACTTGCTATTTTATTTAGAACGTTAATTTATCATAAACCGCCACGGCGACCTTCGGTTCAACAAATTACCTTAGAGGAGACTGAGAAGGTGAAAAATCATCTGTAAATCTATAGGACTCTTATTTGATTTTTGAACAAGACTGAGTACGTATTTATTTTATTCCTTATTCCCTGTTCCCTGTCTATACAAGTAAATTTAGGAATTAAGCCTAATTCCCATATCAGACTTACGTCAGAACTCTCTGAAACTCTTCTTTAACCGTGGTGAAAGTCGCGCTTCGTGAATTATTTTATTCAAGGTTATCTATGTATTTTCCCACACTATGCGTTTTAGTGAAGATAGGGAAATACTTAAAAGGCTGTCTCTTTTTAATGTTAGCCTTTTACCTCCTTTCTACAAGATACTGCATCAAGTGCAAGTGCTTGCCCTACGTTTTTTCATAATTTCGCGTAATTCTTGATATAGTCTACATATAATTTCTTGCGTAAATTCCTCAAAAACGGCGATAATCATTTGTACAACCATAATTGACAAACTATAAATTAACTATTCCTAAGTACCATCCAGTAGAAGGATGCTTTACACACCTGGGTCAGTGTTTTTTTGGAACACAGCCATTAGGATCACCGTCTCTTATGATTGAACCCAAAATCCATTAGAGTAATTGATTGAAAATATACAATAATGTAATAAAGCTTAAAAGAGCATTATTATAATATTTCTAATGGTGTGAGTTAAATAGTGGATTGAATTAGCGATGCCTACTTATTTATCTAGTGTTTCCGATCGCGAGTCCCAGACTGCCTGGGTCAGTAAGTTAACCAAATCTTATTATCAAGACGATCAGCAAGCTAAATTGATGCATTTACAAGCAGAGGTAGACTCTTTGTTGCAGCAGTTAGAAAACCTGAAGCACCAACGTCTAGCCGAAACCAACCAAAAAGAAGAATAAGTTCGTCTTCTAGATAGCGATGTCTACGACGGGTGGTTCCTGAGCGCAGCCGAAGGGCTACGCCTACGCTTTTGCCCTCTTTAATTGAAATTTGAGTAAAGGGGAAATTTGAATCAGGGGTGCGTTATTCAAAGCGCTGATTTTTCTCTGACCAGCGCCTCAAACTGTAGTTATGAGCATTTTCTACCAGTAAAGCTAAGGATTGCACCCCTGAAAGCTTGGCGATCGCAGAGAGTCTTTGTAAGTAATTTCCTGTAAAATCAGTGTAAATAACTTTATTTCCATCAGACAAAATTATAGTCCGGTCGCGGCGCTGCTCTGTGTTTTCTCTCTGAATTTCAGGTGTCTCCTGATTCAAAGATGCTATGGCTTCTGGTGAGATAGTCAGTATTATTTCTGGTTGAGCATTATTTGTTAAATCAATCACTTGAACGGGCCAATCACCCAATTTTTCCTGCATCTGTTCAAAGCTAGGAATAGCACCAGATGGAACTTCACCGGATTTTTGTAAAGATTGCCACAGGCTCGATAGCATTACTTTCACCCCTTGGGGATTTTGTTGATGCAGCTCTTGTAGAGTAATAGGAGATGGTTGCACCCATTCCAGTGCTGCATTTGTCAAAGCTAAAGGTTTGGGTTGGAGAACATCGTTTTGATTATCTGGAATTTTTGGACCGGCAGCTAATAGGCGCAAAACTTTACCCCGTAGTTGCACCGCTTTGATAGCGGCTATAGTAATTTTTTGTTCTCCGTTAGGCAACCAGACTACAATCTGGATTTCTGGGTCAGAACTGATTCCCAAAGTTTTCCAGAAAAATTTGGCGGCGTCAGGTTTCGGTGGGTTGAAATTTTCAAAAGGAAAATTTAGCCAGCGTTTCCCGTCATTAAATGCACTCACCTCCACCTGATACCAAACTTGGTTATCCGTAAGTTTCAAATCTGCTGGGGAATGTGGTTGCAGCCATTCGGTGTTGGTAACTTGAGTAATTAGTTGCACCGTACCAACAATCTGACTAGGGTGAGTAGAGGATATTTGCGATGTCCTCTTACCATTGAGTCTTGCCAACAAACCTTGAATATACGCAAGATTCTCTTTTGTAATTTTTGGTTGCGCCTTTAACCAAGAATTAGCGTGTTCTTCTCCTCGCTGAACTGCTAAAATCAACGCGAACCAAGCTTGCACCTCTCGTCTATTTGGGTTTACCTGCAACGCTGCTGTTGTGCGATTCCACAATCGTTTTTCATCAGCTTTGAGTAGAGTAGCAATTTCTTGGGCATTATGTGGCGACGCTTCAAACACCTGTAAAGCTTTCTCCCAGCGGCCATCAATCAAATCTGCTAGCACTTCTTGACTAGGACTTGCCCAAATTTTCTGGGCTTGGGTTTTAGTAAGTTGAGAATGCAAGCGAATCAAATCCATTTGCGCTTGCGCTGCTTCTGGTAAAACTCCTTTGCGCTGTTTCTTGACGAATTTCAACCATTCAAAAGCTGGTGTCCACAATCCACTACGGGCAATTAATAGGGCATTTTGGTATCCAGAATCCTTGAAGGTCGATGATTTGAGGCTAATCGCCTCCAATTGAATTGGTTTGAGGAATAACTTCAAAGGTTTGACTTGGTAAACCTGTAAGTGCGGTTCTAAACCTACTGTTTGCTCGACAACTAACTCTTTTGTACCATCACCAGTTACCTGCTGCCATTTAGGCAATTGTCCATTAGGACTAGTCCAAGACAACATTTGTAGTAAATTCGTGCGTTCTGGATTGTAGTATACGACGTAACCGTAGCGGATAGAACCAGTTCCTTGTTGGCGTTTACCGCGCAAATCAAACCAAACCCCTGATGATGGTGTCTTACCTTCAAAGCGTTGTACTTCAGTTAAAGGTAGGGGAATACTGATATCCTGGGGTTCTGATGTTCCATCAAGCAAAGAAGAAATCACAAAAGATTCATCTGGACCAGTGATAGGTAATTTAGTCGCTAAATAGTAGTAATTTTCTGACTGAGATTTAAACTCTAACTCAACTGAGCGCTCGTAAACCCTGAGTTCCACCAGTTCTTCACAATCAGATTGACAATTAGCACGTTGTTGAAAAACTGGTAGTAAAAATGAGGTTTTCACATCCTGATGTAAAGGCAGAGTTTCCCCAAATATTTGGTTTTTTTTACTCAAATCGAGTTGAATTTGTTTGAGAGTTTTGGGGCGTTCGTGTTTACCAAGGGGGATTTGTGCCCATGTAGGTAAAATTTTATTGAGCCAGCTTACCTCGTCTGGATTGAAGATGAAGAGAACACTAATCCAGGCAAAAGCCATAATTAGACTAGCACTACTTAATAGAATTGCGATCGCTAGCATTGACGACAGCCAACTTCCCCGTTTTAGCTTTTTCTGGGGTTTTTTAGCGACACGTTTCATCGCACCAGCACGAGGTTGATTTGGTTTAGAGGCTTTTGGCGTCAGCTTGCGTGAACGATTTGCCATAAATTCGGGATTAGAGAATTGAGGATTAGGGATTGAGAAACTCTTTCCTAGTCCCCAGTCCCCACTCCCAATACCCTGTTATACTCGCCCTTGCAAAAGTTGCCCAGAAGCATTAAGTCTAATTTGCGACAAAATCCGTAAATGTCCCCATGTGAACCCTAGATGATCGCGAATACACTCTTCACTTAAGTATGTGAGCAGAGTGTAAAAAATTGAAAGGTAGACTTATTAGCCGCAGTCATCGCAAAACCTGGATGCTCGCATCGTTACTAATTGCGGGAATAAATGGAGTTGCACAAAAATCATTAGCACAAGAGTACATCAATCCAGAAACTACTCAGGAGATAGGAGTTAAGAGCGATAATATTATTCCCTCATCCCCCTCTCTCTCCCCAGAAGAACCGATGGCTCAAGTTACATCGGTATCTCAACTCAAGGATATACAACCCAACGATTGGGCATTCCAAGCCTTGCAGTCTTTGGTAGAACGTTATGGTTGTGTAGCAGGTTATCCAGATAGCAGCTATCGCGGTAATCGCGCCTTAACTCGATATGAATTTGCTGCGGGTGTAAATGCTTGTTTAGATAGAGTCAACGAATTAATCACTACAGCCACCAACGATTTAGTCACTCGTGAAGATTTAGCAACATTACAAAAATTACAGTCAGAATTTGCTCCTGAATTAGCAACTTTGCGGGGTCGTGTCGATAATTTAGAAGCAAAAACTGCTGAAATTGAAGCCAACCAATTCTCAACAACAACTAAACTTAGTGGATTACTAATAGTTGGCATTCAAGGACGAACTAACAATCGTGGTGATGTTAATCCTAGAGATGGACAAAAGGATACAGATGATGCAGGGACAAATATTAATGTTATATCTCTGGCACAGCTGTATTTAACTAGTCAAATCACTCCCAGTAGTTACTTGTTTACAGGTCTTTTAGATGGTAACGGAAAAACTACACCTAGATTTACCAATAGTGTTTCCCGAAATGATGTTTTACTTGGCTATGAATTTCCTACAGATAGCTTGATTGTAAGTGACCTAAATTTTCATTGGCTGGTGACAAATAAATTAGCAGTAATGGTAGGAACAGAAGGCGTAAGTATGCCAGCAGCTTTCCGAGGCCCCAATCGGGTAGAAAGTGCTGCAACAGGACCATTATCTTATTTTGCCCAAAGAAACCCAATTTTAAATATGGGATATGGTCACGGTGGTATAGCTATTGATTGGCAATTTGCTAAACGCGCTAGTTTGCAGGCAATTTACACTAGTTATCAACCAGGAAATTCCGGTAAAGGTAGCGGTTTATTTGATGGAACCACTACTACAGGCGTGCAATTACTGCTAACACCAACTGATACTCTAGATTTAAGTTTATATTACGTTAACAATTACGCTTCAGATGGTTGTTTGCTAACCTTTGTTGGTGATGAGTGCTTAACTACAGTTAATACCGCTACCGGAAAATCAGCACCACTACAAACTAACGCGGTGGGTGCGACTCTCACTTGGCAAATTTCTCCCCGCATTAGCGCAGGTGCGTGGGGTGGTTATACTAAATCTTATATTCCTGGGCAATCGGGAAGTGTAGAAACGACAAATTATATGGTGTTCATGAATTTTCCTGATTTATTTGCTAAAGGAAATTTAGGAGGAATTTATGTCGGTCAACCTCCTAAAATCACTAGTAGCGACTTACCAGTAGGAAATAATGTCCCTGATTTTATCAATACAGGTTTAGGACGAGCGGGTGGACAACCAGGTACGACCACTCAAATTGAGGCATTTTATCGTTTCCAGCTAACAAATAATATCAGTGTTACGCCAGGGATAATTCATCTTATCCAGCCTGGTAACACACCAGATAGTGACTCAGTTACTGTCGGCATTTTGCGGAGTACTTTTAGTTTTTAATTTTAGTTTCACATAATAAGAAGCTTCTGCCCCTTAGTACAGGATGCACTGCAAGCCAGCGCTCAGAACTTTGGAAGATGCAGAGATTAATTTATAGGGAAATGTTATAAATTTGGTCTAAACAATCAACATATCTCCTTTTATGCTCAATGCTATATTTTCATCTTTTATAGTTGCTGTTAAAATCATTTACAAAAGTTTTCAATATACTGAATTTGAAACCAATAAAAATAAGCCTGCCACTCGCGGCAAGCCTAAATGTATTCATTTACTAAATTCTAGGTAGATGTTTTCAGGATTAACCACCAGCAACAGCAGGAACAATACTGACTTCATCGCCATCTTTCAAGGCTGTGTTAATACCATCTAAATAGCGGATATCTTCGCTATCGACGTAAAAATTTACAAATCGGCGTAGCTTGCCTTCTTCATCGCACAACCGAGATTTAATACCAGGAAAGCTTTGTTCTAAGGAGTCTAACAATTCAGCAATGGTGCTACCGTTAGATTCTAGACTAGCTTGATTATTAGTAAAACTCTGAAGAGTTGTAGGAACTAAAACTGTTACAGCCATAGAAGTGAGAAGTGAAGAGTTAAAAGTGAGGAATACAGTTAAGAGTTAGGAGTCATGAATAAAAAACTCATAACTCATAACTCCTAACTAAACGAGGACTTGTTGCCATTCCAAGCGATCCAGAGTACGCGATCGCTCTAGCGCACGTTCAAAACTATCGAGTTTCGCATCAATCGTCAAGGGTTCACCAACGTAGCCTTGGATTGCTTCTTGGGTTTTCAAACCATTGCCTGTGATGTAAATCACGGTAGTTTCATCTGGATCGATTTTGCCAGCTTCTACCAGTTTTTTCAGCACGGCCACAGTTGTACCACCAGCCGTTTCTGTGAAGATGCCTTCGGTTTCTGCCAGCAACTTGATGCCATCAATAATTTCGGCATCATTGACTGATTCAATATTACCACCAGTCTTCTGAGCTAACTCCACAGCATAAATACCGTCTGCTGGATTACCTATTGCTAGTGATTTCGCAATTGTATTCGGTTTGACTGGCTTAATAAAGTCGCGTCCTTCTTTGAAAGCTTGGGCGATAGGCGAACAACCATCAGCTTGAGCGCCGCTGAAACGGACGCTCTTGTTTTCTACCAAACCAACTTCGACAAATTCTTGGAACCCTTTATAAATTTTTGTAAAGAGCGAACCAGATGCCAAAGGAGCAACAACATGATCGGGTAGTTCCCAGCCTAATTGTTCCGCAACTTCAAAACCTAGCGTCTTAGAACCTTCAGAGTAATAAGGACGCAAATTAATATTGACAAAACCCCAGCCATGTGTATTCGCAACTTCCGAACAGAGACGATTAACTTGATCGTAGTTGCCTTTGACGGCCATGAGGGTGGGACTGTAGATCAAGCTACCGAGAATTTTACCGGCTTCTAAATCTGCGGGGATGAACACACAGCAGTCTAAACCGGCGTGAGCTGCGATCGCAGCTGTAGAATTTGCTAAATTACCAGTGCTAGCGCAAGAAACAGTAGTGAAACCTAACTCCCGCGCTCTGGATAGAGCGACTGACACCACCCTATCCTTAAAGCTTAGGGTGGGCATATTCACGGCATCATTTTTTATATAAAGCTTATTTAGACCCAGGCGACGAGCAAGACGGTGGGAACGAACTAGGGGAGTCATACCAGTTCCCACATCTATAACATTGTTAGTTGCGACAGGCAAAAAGGGACGGTAGCGCCAAATTGAATTGGGACCAGCTTGAATTGTTTCACGAGTGACAGTCAGACGTAGGGCGTTGTAGTCATATTTAACTTCTAACGGGCCAAAACATAACTCACAAACATTACTGGCTTTGAGTTCATATTCCGCACCACATTCCTTACACTTCAAGGCTTGAAAGTAGGCAGTGCTGGTTTGGGTTTGGGTTTGGGTTTTGATTGCCTGAGTCATAAACTAGCTTTCCCTGTTTGTCTCGTCACTTGTCGCCTGATACTAACACGAGCAAAAATACCAGTCAAACATACCCGACTAAAAATGTCGGGTATGTTTAGTATTGAGAGGAATGATTCTTGTAAAACTTTAATACTAGTAATCTCTATTTCTAGTATTTACACGTACATTATTAACGTTATTAAAAAATAAAATAGCTGCTCTTAGTCAGCATTAACACGGTAAAATTATATGATTGAACTGCATTTTTTTATGACAAAAATGCATTTATTCAAATTGCTATCCTCTTTAAGCGATTTAAATCGCTTAGTTAACCTTCAATTTTTTTATCTAAATAACTCTCCAGAGCAGTGTATATTTCTGATAACAAAGACTCAAAAACACTTTTATATATAAGTTTTAGTGTTTTCACCATCTGAATCAAACCACTGAGATTGCTATGTGTGTTGCCAAAATAAAGTTAATTTTTCAACTTTGATGCACTCATTCATAGCTTAAGAAGTTACTTATTTATACGGAAGATTTTTTTTGCTTTAAAAGCTACATTGCTATTTACATCTCTAACTAGGCAAAATACAGTAATAAATTATACATATTTGCGATTGCCAGTCTTGATTCTCAAGGGTAAGCGTAAAACAAGTAGACAAGTAGTTTCTGGTTATTGTCTCAATATAATTTCCCAGGAGTGTCAATAATTTAACTCCTTAAATATACATTCCCAAAACGTTGAAGTTTTGGGCAGCCATAATCGGTAATTCCTTAAAGGGAATTGCCGAACTTTATCCTGTCTCAAAATCCAAGATACAAGTTCAGCAGACAAACTACTTATATGGAAAGTCGAAATCAATCCGTAAATAAGCAGCGTAAACTTTACCAATTTCTAGTAGCAACAGCATTATTAACTGGTAGCCTTTTCCAATTTCTCGCACCCGTATTAGCTGACGGAACGACTGCGGGTACATCTATCAGTAACACTGCAACAGCAACCTACGAAGATCCTAACAGTCCAGGGACAACTATAAATGCCACTTCTAACACTGTCGTTGTCACCGTGGCAGAGGTTGCTGGTATCACTGTTAGTGCGTCTGGTGTTACAGATGCCACTTCTAGTCCTACCAATACAACAGTCCAGGTTGGTGACTTACTCATCTACACCTACACTTTGACGAACGTAGGTAACGACCCCACCCAATTTCGGATTCCTAACTTAGCTACAACAACTGGGCCAGGTACAGTTTCTGGCACATTACCAAATGGTGGTATAGCTAATAGCCTGCAATATAGTATTGACGGTGGTCAAACCTGGCAAAATATCACTAGCACTGAGGTATTCACACCCTCGGTTTCGCCTGGTGGTACGGTATTGGTGCGTGTGCCAGTTACCGTACAGGCTGGCGCTCAAACCAATGACATAATTACCGTTACCCTTGGTAATACTCCTGGTAATGCTCAAAATCAACTGCGAAATCCAGACGGTGGTGACATTTATACCGTAGATAATCCTGATGGTAGTGTTGTTGGTGAAGTAGCTGGCACACCAGTTAATGGTACGCGGGAAGCTAGCGCCACCAATCAAATTCAAGTTGGTTTAACGGTGAAAACCTATACTTTAGCCACCATTCTCAAGATTCGCAGTGGCTATAACAATGCTGGCACGACTCAAATTACAGATGACAAGCTGACCTATGATTTGAGTTTACGAGTTGAGTCCAACGATCCCACAGGGCAGGGAATTACACCAGCAGCTTTGACGGGTACAAGCATCAATGTTAATGGTGTTGCTGGCACTTATATCTTGGTTTCTGATGCGATTCCTGCGGGTACAGATTTAGCAGTAGCGCCAACTGCGCCTCCTGGTTGGCAAACTGTCTATACCACCACTCCAATTGGAACTAATGCTAATACAGCTAGTTGGACTACGACAGCACCAGCCTCTTTGGCCTCAGTCACTCGCGTTGGTTTTATCAATAATCCAGCGACTATTACTTCCATCGCTCCTGGTACAACTGTAAATGGCTTCTCGATTCAGCTAGCCGTTGAATCAACTGCAACTTCACCCTTAACTGTCGCCAATATCGCTCAATTGTTTGGTCAAACGCCTACTAGCAACTTACCAGTTTACGACGAATCTGGCGACCAAAATCCCAGCAATTATGACGGTTCCCCAGGCAGTATGACACCTCCTGTGGGTACAGATACTAACGGTGATGGTATTCCTGATACTCTACCGCCCGGTAGCGTTGATGATGGCTATATTAACACTCCAGCAACTCCAGAAACTGGAACTGACACGGGTAATAACAACAGCGGTACTGGTACAGGTGGTGAGGCGAACGTCTTCACAGTGCAAGCACCTGTTACTTCGGCGTTACTCAACGGGCCACAGAATGCACCGGATGCTACTGGGCCATCAGGCCTGACCAACGATGATTTCACTAATAAATCTTCTCTCGTTCCTGCTGGTACAGCGCCTGGTAGTACACTTGATCCACAATCAGTTGGCTTCACCAACACTGTTAAGAATAGTGGTACTGACTCAGGTGTTTTGAAGATAGAGCCAACTAAACCAACAAATATAGGAGATTTGCCAAATAATACGAAGGTGACTATTACTTATGGTAGTCAGTCTGCTGTTTATACTTACAATAGTGCAACGGGAGTGTTTACAACACCTGGTACAGCAATTACAATCCCCAACGTTGCTCCTGGTGCAAGTATCAACTATGGTGTAGAAGTTGATTTACCTCCAGGTACGCAGTTATCTACTGATATTAATAGAGGCTTCCCAGTACCTATCACTGCTTCGATTGACAATTACACGACGGACACCAACGGTGATGGAATTAAGGATACTGGCAACGATAATATCTTTGATTCATCCAATATCACTATTGATCGCGTCTACACTGGTTTCCTGAAACTGCTGAAAGTGTCGCGAGTTTTACAAGGAACTGGGCCTGTAGTCCAGGGAAATGATGGCACATTCAGTACCGATGCGAAGAAGCCTGCACCAGGAAACATTATTGAGTACCAAATTCAATACACAAATATTTCCGATCCTCAATCTGGAACTGGGAATGTGATTTTGAATGCTAACAAAGTTGTGATTACTGAAGATGGTACGCAAAGCCCCAACAACTGGGCGCGAGACAATGATAGCAGTGGTCAAATTGATACTAGCAACATTATTGGTTCAGCGAAGGATTCTGGAACTGCAACCATCCAATTCTACAGTGGTAATCCAGCTACTAGCTCTGGCATAGATCAAACTGGAACTACGGTAAACACTGATGTCACCAAGTATGTAGATAGTGTAACAGGCACGATCGCACCGGGTATTCAAAGAACATTTACCTTCCAACGCAAGGTGAACTAATTCGTTGGGATTGAGGACTCTGAAGTTCGCAGACTTAAAGAATCTGCGAACCATTTGACCTTATCCCCACCCCCAAACAGCAAGCAAATAGGAGAGTGACTTTTTCTTACCAAAAGCTGGGAAAGATAAGTCAACAATTCACATTCTGGAAGTTTTTTGAGGTTATTTATATGAAGCGTGTTTCTCTTGCAGGTTTAGGAGCATTCGCTCTCATTACTACAGTTCCCTTTATCGGTCAAATTCCGGGAATCGCAAATGTATGGCATTCAGGAAGTGCTGTTGCTCAGAATATCAAAACTCAAGGGCAAATACAACTGCGTTTAGAAGCAGAAAAGCAAGTAGTGGCAAAGGATCAGCAGGGTAAGCAAAGCCAGAAATGGGAACCTTTGAAAGGTCAAGTTGTGGTGCGACCAGGAGATGTATTGCGATATACCTTGAGTGGCGAAAATCAGAGCGATCGCCCGGTGAAAAATTTGATTTTTAATCAACCTATTCCTAAAGGAATGGTCTACGTGCTGAATTCTACCAATGTCGCCAACAATGCCAAAGTTATTTACAGCATTGATGGTGGGCGTAGCTTTGTTGAAAATCCGACGGTTAAAGTTACTCTTCCTGGCGGCAAAGTGGAAACAAAACCAGCACCAGCCATTGCTTACACTCATATCCGTTTGCAGATTCCATCACTTGCAGCGAAGACAACAGTCAAGGCAACTTATCAAACCCAAGTGCGCTGATTCACACGCCGCCTTGCTAACTCGAAAAAGAGCCGCAATCAAGAATATTTTCAGATTCCACTGGAAACGAGATTTTTAAAGGGTTTTAGCTTAATTGGATTTCCCCGAATAAATAAGTGCTTTTATTAACAACAAGCTTGACATTTCAGAGGAGATGTGTTAGGTGAACCGTCCTCAAAACCAAAAGCAAATTACTTCTAGCGGTAGCTGGTGGCGACGGTTAACAGCTACTGTTCTTCTGGGAAGTTTTTTGCATACTACTATATCTATGCCAGCGATCGCGCAACAGACTAACAATCTGGTTGCGTCTGTGCCATTAATAAATCAAGCTACTTATACTTATACAGATTCTGCTAGCAACGATCAATATCAAGGAAGTTCTGAGCAAATTAATGTTAGTCCTATCCCCTTACTCGATCCATTAGGACGGATTTTAGGTTGCGCTGGGACGATTTTACCTGACTATACAGGTTTTTCAGTTGGGGTATACGAACCCAACTCTAGCGATCCAACGGGGATAGAATTGGGCAGTTTGGTTGCTTTGACTCGAACAGAGTTACCAGATATTCCTAATAACAACGTTCCTGGTGGGAAATCACCGAATACTGAGAATAGTAATCCCTACTTCGTTACGAATAACCCTGCGGGTGTCTACAATTTCCTACTCGATCCAAATAAGGGTCAAACTGCTCCAGGTAGAACCTACATTTTTGTAGTTAATCCACCACCAAATTCTATCTATAAACAGCGGCGGGTCAAGATTGAAATCCTTGCTAACAATGGCACACAAGCTAATGGTGTTGTGCGATATGTCGCAACTTCTTTAGATGGTCAACCAATCAGTCTTACAGGTGAAACCAGGGTAGAGCAAACAGTTGTTTTAGTTCCCAATGCAGAAACAGTGGGACTGGATTTATTAGCCTTTGAATTCACTACAAATTTGTGTCAAGCCAATCAGTTACAGATTATCAAAACAGGCGATCGCGCTACTGCTGAACCTGGAGATACGGTAATCTACCGCCTGTCGGTAAAAAATCTTGCTGATGCTGGTTTAAGTAATATATTTGTCACCGACGATCTACCTTTAGGATTCCAGTTTTTACCGAAATCTGTGCAGGGAGAGCTAGATGGTCAACCAGTCGCGATCGCTTCAGAACGCAACGGTAACACAGTGACATTCCGCACAGACGTAACAATTTCCCCAGAGAAAGTCTTGAATATTGCCTACGCTGCTCAAATAACAGCTGATGCGCTGCGTGGTACTGGTCGTAACACTGCGATCGTTAATGGTCAACGAGCTGATAACCGTTTTAGTACTAAGGATGGCCCAGCAACCCACCAATTGAAAATTCGTCCAGGGATCGTTTCTGACTGTGGCACGATTATTGGTCGCGTGTTTGTTGATAAAAACTTTGACGGAGAACAACAGCGTGGTGAGCCTGGAGTAGCCAATGCGGTGATTTTTCTGGAGGACGGAAACCGCATCACTACAGATCCTAATGGTTTGTTCTCTTTAGCTAATGTCTTACCTGGATACCACACAGGTGTACTAGATCTTAGCAGTGTAGCGGGTTACACCCTAGCTCATAACGAAAAATTCCGCGAACGAAATAGCCAATCTCGCTTGGTGCATTTAGAGCCTGGTGGCTTAGTACGCATGAACTTCGCTGTCACCCCCACATTTCAGGAGCCAGTCAAGAAATGAAAACCAGACTGCACTGTATAACTACATTTAACCTGAGATTGATGGGGGCGATGCCAGTAGCTCTCTGCCTTGTTTTGTACCCGACAATTGTCAAAGCAGAAATCACTAGTGAAAACCTTCTTTTCCCTGATTCCCATTTGCAAGCCGATAAAGGTGTTGAAGATCGAGCGGATCGGAATAAAGTTGCTGAAAAAAGTATAGATTCAAATTCTCCCGATCTCTTGGGAAGTTCCGAGCAAGATTCTCCACCTCTTGAATTTGCCTCAACTTATAAAGCATCGGCTCCTGAAATTCCAGATATCCAGCCAAGTGAAACAGAAATATACCCATTTCAACCAGAAACTTCTATTGATTTGCCCAGTGGCTCACGCAAAATAGTAGGAATCAAGAACGACGGAGGTAAAGATACTGAGACACTGTTTCATGCTTCTCCAACGGAAATACAACCATTTCAACCAGCAACTTATGTAGATTTGCCTAGAGGCTTAGGCAAAATTGCTGGAGTAGAGGACGCGGGGACAAAGGGACAAGAAGTAAATGAAAATCTTCCTGTGTCCCCCACTGTCCCTATCTCTACAGCAATCAAAATCCTGACTCCGACGGCTGACAGTGTTGTAGACGTACAAGCTAGCACGGTAATTGTGCAGTTTCCCGCTGGTAGTCAAGTGGAATTGCGGGTAAATGGTGCGTTGGTAGACCCTTCTTTAGTGGGACGGACGGAAACTGATGCTACCAGCAATTTGGTAACGCAGACATGGTATGGTGTCTCGTTAAAGGAAGGTACAAACACCATCTCTGCACAGGTCGTTGGGGGAACAGAACCCCCTGTAACAGTGCAAGTTGCAGTGCGGGGAGCGCCGCAGCAATTAACTTTAGAAACAGTTGAGTCTCGTATCCCTGCGGATGGACGTTCTACGGCTACAATCCGGGGTCAACTCATTGATGCAACTGGTAATCGCTCGAATCGTGATGCTGTTGTCACCCTCATACCCACTGCTGGGGAGTTAGTCGGGAAAGACTTCAAGCCTGATGAACCCGGATTTCAAGTGGAGGCGAAAGCGGGGCAATTTACAGCGACGTTGCGATCGCAATTAAAGGCGGAAACTGTCACAATTCGCGCGATCGCTAATGATTTAGAAGCCTTCACCCAACTACAATTTGAAACGGCACTGCGTCCGAGTTTAGTTACTGGAGTCATAGATTTACGATTGGGTGCTAGAGGTACAAATTATTACGGCAGTTTCCGTGATTTCCTCCCTCCTGACAAAAACAACGGAACCCAATTAGATTTCCATTCAGCGATATTTGCCACTGGTGCGATCGGAGAATGGTTATTTACAGGCGCATACAACAGTTCTCGTAGCCTCAATGAAGATTGCAACTGCGATAATCGCCTGTTTAGAACTTACCAATTCAGCGAACAAAACTATCCTGTCTACGGTGATAGCTCGAAAGTTGATGTAGTCGCTCCTTCCATTGATAGCGTATTTTTGCGTTTTGAGCGTTCAGCTCGTACCCCCGGCTTCGATCCTGATTATGCGATGTGGGGTGACTATAACACAGAAGAATTTGCGCGGCGATCGCAGCAATTTACTTCTATCACCCGTCAACTCCACGGTTTTAAAGCTAACTACAACTTAGGAAACCTCCAAATTACAGGTTTCTATGGCGACCACTTAGAAGGATTTCAACGAGACACTATTGCTCCTGATGGTACTAGTGGTTATTACTTCCTCTCTCGCAGACTATTACAAGCAGGTAGTGAAAATGTCTTTATCGAGTTAGAAGAACTCAATCGTCCTGGGACTGTATTAGAACGCAAACAACTTAACCGAGGCCCAGACTACGAAATCGACTACGATCGCGGTACTCTATTATTCCGCGAACCGATTCTTCGCACCGATATCGATCGAACTGGACAAGTATTGGTGCGTCGGATTATTGTTAGCTATCAATATGACAGCGAAGACTCTGACGGGAACATCTATGCTGGTCGTTTGCAATATAATCTTTCCCGCAAACTTAACCAAGAAAGTTGGATAGGAGCAACTTATGTTCAAGAAAATCACGGGGTGCGCGACTTTCAACTCTACGGTGCAGATGCGCTGATTGCTTTGGGTGACAACGGTAAGTTAATCGCAGAATATGCCCATTCCACCAATGATTCTGATGTTGTGGGAAAGGTCAGAGGTGATGCTTACCGTTTAGAAGTTGAAGGAAAAATTGTTAATGGGATTCAAGGTCGTGCCTATTATCGCTTTGCTGATACAGGTTTTGCCAATAATGCCACTATCAGCTTTGTCCCAGGACAAACCCGTTATGGAGCGCAGGTTACAGCTAAACTCACCTCAACTACCAACGTCAGAGCGCAATACGACCACGAAGACAATTTTGGGATTGCTCCCCAACCCTTAGACACCTTTGAAGAACTATTTGCACCGCGTTATGAGGCGATACCTGGTAGTAAGGTTAATAATTCACTGACGACGATTTCTGCTGGTATTCAACAACGCTTAGGTAGCGCCACTATCGATCTGGATTGGATTCACCGTCGTCTGGAAGACCGTATCCCCGACAGTACCCTAAGTAGTAATTCCGATCAACTGCGATCGCGTTTTTCAGTTCCTCTTGCTAAAAACCTGACTTTTCAAGCCCAAAATGAACTAAGTTTATCTTCCCAAAAAGATACTGTTTACCCAGACCGTACCATCTTAGGGTTGAATTGGGCAGTAATTCCTGGTGTCAACGTCAGTCTGGCCCAACAGTATTACAGTAGCGGTCAATATTCGGGTAATTCCATCACTAGCTTGAGTGTCAACGGCGAACACAAACTCGGTTCGGATACTACCTTGACTGGTCGTTACTCAATTTTGGGTGGTGCTAACGAAATGACTACTCAAGGAGCAATTGGGATAAATAACCGTTGGACTATTGCTTCGGGATTGCGATTGAACGTTGCTTACGAACACGTATTTGGCAACTTCTTCGGACGCACTTTGGCGGGTCAACAATATGCCCAACCATACGCCTTTGGTCAAGCAGCATCTGCGATCGGATTTGATGGTGGCGATAGCTACAGTGTAGGACTGGAATACAGTGATAATCCGCAGTTTCAAGCCAGCGTCCGTTATGAACATCGTTCCTCTTCTGGTGGTAGTAATACAGTAATTACCGCAGGTGCTGCGGGTAAAATTTCTCCGGCTCTCACAGCTTTAGTACGTTATCAACAAGCTGGTTCTTCCAATCAAAAGCTTTCAGGATTGGGAGATACCGCTAACCTCAAGTTGGGTTTAGCCTACCGCGACCCCAATAGCGATAAATTTAATGCTTTATTGCGTTATGAATATCGCCAAAATCCATCAACCATCCCTGACACTATTCTGTTAGGAAGTGGTACGGGTTCTCAAGACCATACCTTTGCTTTAGAAGCGATTTATGCTCCTAACTGGCAATGGGAATTCTACGGGAAGTATGCTTTGCGTAACAGTACCTCTTACATAGCTAACGATTTAGTCGGTACTAGCACAGCAAATCTGGCCCAAGTACGCGCTACCTATCGTTTGGGATATAGCTGGGATTTGGTGGGTGAGGCTCGTGTAATTAGTCAGTCTAGCTACAGTGAGACAGGCTTTGTTCTGGAAACAGGCTACTACCTCACACCTAACCTGCGCGTTTCGGCTGGTTACGTTTTTGGGAAAGTTGATGACCGAGATTTTTCTGGCACACGTTCTGCGGGAGGCGCGTACTTAGGCTTTACGGTTAAGCTCAATGAATTGTTTGACGGCTTTGGACAACAAAAACCTGTAGCGCGCCAGCCACAGGAATCGGCGATGAAAACTTTGGTGGGTAAACTCAAGGCTGCAATGAGGGGAATGCAAAGGCGTGAAATATAAACAGGTTATTTGATGTAAAGACGTTGAATGAACCTCTGTTACGAATTTAACCCTTTCTTGTGGGAATACTATTGTCGTAACGATTTTTATCCGCTTTGAATCTAGTGCAAAAACGTTTCGATTTTCATTCTGGTATTTGTATATTTATAAACTCAATATCATTACTTACATATTATGTATTTTTATTGGAACTAAATAATGAAATCTTTATTTAAGAAATTAAGAGCGATCGCCACAGTAAATATTGATGAAAATGATAAATTTTCTCTGACTGTGGACAATCCAGTAAAAAAAAATATGGAAAAGCCATTAACAAGTAGACGCCAAAAACTATGGCTCAGTACCTTGGGCTTTTTTTTATGTGTTTTAGGGAATAGTATCCAACCTAGCTGGGCTGAAGGCAGCAAAGAGTTAGTTTCCGATGGCGGATACAGACCTTACCTGGAATGGTCAGATTTATTACTGGCAGGTATTGTTCGGAAAACCATACTCAAAGTTTATGTTCAAAAAGGAGAAACTGTTAATCTTGGCTCTAGCGTGCATACTAGCTTTTCAGACCCACAAGATATTGTTTACCGCAGTCCCTTTGGTACTCAAAATGGCTCTTGTAATGTTCTAACTTCTGGTTTTGGTTTGATTGACACCGTTGCTAAAGAAACGACCGGCCCTTTACCTAATGCTGGTGGCTATACCCCTTGTACTTTCGTCGCTACAGAAACAGGTATTTACGAAGTTGAGTTTCATTCTCCGAATACAGCTGGTGCAAGCAATCCGCCGCCAACAGCTGCAACAGCGGCATTTCCTACAGGTAATACTCAATTTTCAGGGGTAGCTGCTTGGGATATCACAGTTCGAGATAGTAACGGTGTTGCCAAAAAAGGGCGAGTATTTACTAGCTATATTGCTATGAATATGGGGGCAAATGCCAGTGGTGGTACTCCCGTAGGACTCAACTCTAAGCTTTATATTCAAACCAAAGATGGGTATCGTTACGAAACTGACATGAATGGAGTCGATCCTTTTGGCTTCATCTTTTTTGCTAATAACCGGGGATATATTGACACAACAAATAACAGCACTCTTTACCATTCTGCTGGCGGTGCTAGTAATAATAGTTTGATCTTTCCCGGCAATGTGCAAGTTCAAAATCCAAATGTTTCTGATACTACAACAGACATTACCCACCTAGTTTTCTTCAATCGACCCGACACGGCAACTCTCAATTCTTTGAGTATTCCTATTGCAGCGACGATCCCCACAGTACCGACTTCGTTCAAATTCACTGGGGGTAATGGAGGTAGTGGGAACCAAACTTCTGTGGGTGTGGGAGGCAATTTTAGTTTCAATGCTGCCTCAACTGGTAGCTATCAAATCATTATTGACACCAACAATGATGGCATTTTTGACCCTAGTAGCGATAGAGTAATACAAAATGTGCTGTCTGTCGGCTCAAATGTGGTGCTTTGGAATGGAAAGGATGCAAGTGGGACAAATCTCCAACCTCTACCAGGAAATGCAGCATACAATGCCATAATCACAACACGATCGGGTGAATATCACTTTCCCATGTTGGATGCTGAAAATAATCCGTTGGGGTTTAAAATCACAATGGAAAATCCTCCTGCTGCTTTTCCTAACCTTGTAGATCAAAATGGACAGCAGATTGGATCGACTACCGTTTATTATAACGACAACAATTATACTACTGCTAACGGCACAGCGATTAACTTAAATGGTACCGGAGCTACTAACCCGCGTAATGCTGCTAGAGGGATGAATAGTGCGACGGGAGAGCATGAATTTAATAGTAATTATGGTGACTTTAAAGGAATAGATACTTGGACATATTTCCCAAGTCAAGCAATCCTTACTCCCTTGGTAATTACTACTAACACTCAAGCAAATGTCATAGGAACTAAATCTGTTCGCTTCCTCGCAGACAATGATACTAGTGGAACAGTGACTGTAGGCGATCGCATCGAATATACCATCACTTACTCCAACCTAAATCCAGGTAATAGCAATGCAATTAACTTTGTCATTAACGACTCATTACCCTCACAATTAACCTTTGTGAGTGCAGCAATTACTGCTGCAACTTCAGGGAATAACATTACACTCAATCCCAGTTACAACGGTGCTAGTGTTGTTGCTGTAACAAATTCTGGAATTCTCCGTGTAAATGATACGATTACCATTAAAATTACTGCCACAATTAATAATGCCAATGGCGGTAATCCAATTAGTAACCAAGCAAATGCTACTTTTAACACACCTGATAATCCTACAGGAACTGTTGGTACAGTGTTCACAGATGCAGACTCTGCTGGTGCTACCAATAATCCACCTACTCTTGGTAATTCGTTCTTACAAATTACTGATAATGGTATAAATATCGGTAATAATCCTGCCAGTACAGCAGATGATGACCCCACTTTATTTACAGTATTAAATCCTGTTAGTTCTACTCCTAAAGTTTTGTTAATTAAACGCATCACCCGCCTCAATAACCAAGATTTAACTGATATTGTGGATGGCCGCAGTGACGTTGCTACTAATGCCAGTAACTATGTACCAGAACCTTATGCTACTAATGATAGCGATCCTAAATGGCCTGTTGGCTACTTGCGAGGATTAATTAATGCTGGCACTGTCAAACCGGGAGATGAATTGGAATACACTATATATTTTCTTTCCAATGGTTTTGGTAATGCAACTAATGTAAAATTCTGTGACTTAGTTCCAACTAATGTTAATTTTATTCCTACTGCTTTTAATGGCATGACTCCTAGTGATGGTGGCTTACCAGGAGCAGATCGAGGAATTGCCCTAGCTATTGGTTCTAATACACCTACGCTTTATTTGACTAATGTTGGAGATAGCGATCGCGGGCATTTTTATACAGTTAATGAATCAGGTACACCATCACACTGCGGTACTAACACCAATGGAGCAGTAGTGGTCAATATTACTACAGTTCCAAGTTTACCCAATCTACCCGCAGCCACGGGATCTGGGACACCAGCTAGTTCTTATGGTTTTGTCCGCTTCCGCGCTAAGGTGAAATAGTTGTAACCACGGCTAACTAGTGGAATTAAGGCCATTAGGAGAGTTCTGGCTGTTCGGTAACAAAGCGATCGCAGTTTTGTAAAAATATCTTTTGAATAATCCGAAAAGCAATAACTTCAGTTTGGAGATTCAGCATATACCTACAAATAAGTCATGGTAAATATGAATCTAAAACTGAGATTTAAACCAGTTTCTCACAGTTGGGTTGCTCTACATCCAAAGCCTAAAGGGGTAATTCAATTTATTGCTGGGGCTTTCTTTGGTACATTTTGCCCTATGCTTTTTTATCGTTATTTGCTTCAATCTCTATTTGAGCAAGGATATACAATTATTCTTTTGCCGTTTAATTTTACTTTTAACCATTATGTAGAAGCTGGTTTTCTCATGAGAGAACAGTATGAAATTCTGCCAGAGCTTGTGAAAATGGCAAGTGTTGCAGGATATGATTATGAAGCTTATCTAGATGATAAAAACTTTTTTTGGATTGGACATAGCCTTGGCTGTAAATATATCTCGCTGTTAGAAGGATTTACTGCTCTATCTCCAGATGCTCAAGATAGAGAACAGTTTATTCGGAACCTGCTATCTAATACTTCCAATGATTCAGAGATAGCAAGTGTGATTGCAGACATTAACATTCTCTTTGATGAACTAACGCGAAAAAGGGATGAAGTTGAAAAATTAATTTGTACTTATGTAGGTCGGAAAATCAAAATTAATAGTGTTTTCATTAAAGGACAGGTTTCTATCCTCTTAGCACCTGCCATTGCTGACACAGGAAGCGCAATTCGTCCTCAATTTTTAGCGGATATCATCGATAATCTTGGTTGGGGTGTGAAACCAACTGTTGAAGAAACTCAGTATTTAATCAAGGATAGTGAGCTATTTAATATCATGGGTTTAGTCTGTTTCAAATCAGATGATATTGCTAAATCAACCTGTGAATGGTTTACTAATATTCTGCAAAAGCCACCGCAAGATTTTCGTAACACTGTAGCAGGTGGACATTTAAGACCTTTAGGTATTCAGCTAGCTAAGTATGTCGTTAATCTTTTTGATAAACCATTAATTGAATCAGTTCAAGAGCGAAACAAAGCATTTGAGCATAATGTAATTCAATTGCTTGAAGAACTGAAAGAAAAATCAAGATAATGGGCATTGAGCATGGGGGCATTGGGCATAAAAGGCAGAGGTGCAGAGGAGCGGAGAACCCAGGGCAAACGCATCTAAATATTGAAGACGAATGATCAAGATGGAATTCTTCAAAGTGTTACCACATAAGACTTTCAAATTGGTACTTCATTAACTTATAAATAGGTTTAGTAATGTACTAGAAAACACAAAGTAAATGTGCGTAGGTGCAGCCCCTAAAAGTAGACATCGCTCCTCTTTTCCTTTAAGAATTGGGGGAGTGATCGCTTAGTTTCCTCGCTTGAATCGTGTGGGAGCGATGTCTACGACCTGACTTTTCCACATCCTGCGATTTAATACCTACTAGACTTGTGCTACAAATCCCTGATTTGGCAACTCGAAGGAAGCCGCCGTAATGACAGGTGCATTTGGATCAGACACTGTAATTCCGGTAGGTTGAGATTGAGGCAGCAGTCGGTAGTCAGTACGCCAGCGTTCGCGGTTCAGATCGCAGCGAACATAACCGCGCAGTCTCCCATTGAAATATTTCACCCACGGGTTCTGTGGCAATGCTGCTTCTACGTCGAATGTCCAAGGACAACTTGAACTGATCGAAGTACCAACAAACTCAGTCGCTACTGTTTGTGAGTTGGGGTCGTCGAAGTTAACCTTCAGGTCATTAACCCAGCTAGAATGCCAGTCACCAGTAATGACTACGGGGTTTGAGGGGCGGCGTTGCTGGATGAAACCGAGAATGCGATTGCGAGAGGCAACATAACCATCCCACTGGTCAAGGTTGAAGACTTCTCCCGCTCCGGTATCATAGTCAAACTGAGCCATGATAGTCTGTTGGGCAATGACGTTCCAGCGTGCGCCAGAGCGATCTAGTCCTTCAAATAGCCACCGCTCCTGCTCCGAACCAGTCATTGTGGCAGTTGGGTCAGTAGCCTCAGCGCATCGTGGCTTACGCCCGTCACCACAGGGTTGATTGGTACGGTACTGACGAGTATCTAGGACGTTGAATTCAACGAGGTCGCCAAAAGTCAACCGTCGGTAGAGCTGCAAATCAAGACCTCTAGGCTTTGAGAAGTCCCGCAGTGGCATGTGTTCGTAGTATGCTTGAAAAGCAGCAGCACGACGGGCAAGGAACACCGAGCGTAATTGGACTTCGGGATCTTGAGGAATTTCGTCTGCCCAATTATTGTCAACTTCGTGGTCGTCCCAAGTGACTAGCCAAGGAAATGCAGCATGAGTTGCTTGTAGGTGTGGATCAGTCTTGTACAGAGCGTGGCGGTTACGGTACTCCTGCAAGGTAAATGGTTCACCATTGCCATCGTGCGATCGCAGCGCAGTTGTACTCGGTGGGCCTTCATAAATATAATCACCGAGATGAACCACTAAGTCTAAATCCTCTTGAGCCATATTTTTGTAGGCTGCATAATAACCACTTTGCCAGTTTTGGCAGGAAGCAAAGGCAAAGCGGAAGCGATTAACGCGATCGCGCGGGTTAGGAGCTGTGCGAGTCCGCCCGATTGGACTAACTTCATTGCCCACCCTAAACTGATACCAGTACCATCGTGCAGGTTGTAATCCTTGCACTTCTACATGAACAGAGTGTCCAAATTCTGGAGTAGCCATCTGTGTGCCACTGCGGACAATTTGCCGCATCTTTTCGTCGCTAGCAATCTGCCACTGCACTGGAACATTATATGGGGGCATCCCACCACCATTGAGCGGATCGGGGGCTAAACGCGTCCACAGTACTACATTATCTGGAAGTGGTTCACCGGAAGCAACACCTAGACTAAAGGGATAATTAGAAAATCGGGGCAGGGCTTGAACTTTGTTAGACCATTGATTGGCGATCGCAAAACCAGTTAAAGCTCCAGTTCCAATCAAAACTTGTCGCCGTCTCAAGCGACTTGATAGCAAGCGCTCGAAGTTGAAGTTCTGCATATACTCCCCTGATTGTCACGTTTGAATCACAGCAAAGTGTAACAGCGCAACTTTAATCCCTCTTTGCAATCAGGTTAAGCGTTGATTATTCCAATACAACCCTAATTGTTTAATCTAAACAAGGCGTTCAGCGATGCCGAAGGCGGCAAGCATCGAGTGCCGCCTTCGGCATCGCTCTCTTTTCCTCGCTTGAATGAGTAGTAATTATTAGCTTAGAGGCTATGCCTTGAGCAACTATGTTACCTTTTTCAACTTTAGAAGCTCTACCTATTGAGTGACAACGAGCAGAGGATTCATAATTTACAATGAGCCAGGATTTAACTAATTGATAGTTATATGCTGGCTGTCTTATAAAACTTCTAGCATTAACAGAGAGATACTATAAAACTCAATTAATTGTGTCTTTGGAATTTATACAGCTAAATGAAGATTATGACTCCTAAACTTGCATTATGGTTACTGTGGACTGGATTTATCGCCTATATTTTATTGTTGGCACCGCCCTTGCACTTAGATGAAACGCTAACGCTGCTAAAAAATATATTTACTTTTCAGTGGGCTGCTATTAATCCAATTATCCTTTCTTTATTTTCTCTAGTGGGTATTTGGCTATTAATTTACAGTAGTTTATTGTTCATTGATGGCAGGATGCAACCAATTCCTTTTTGGCCTTTTGCCGTAGCATCAGTAGGCTCAGGTGTAATTGGTCTTTTGCCGTATCTGGCTTTGCGTAAACCTAATCAACAATTTTCGGGACAAAAAGATGTTTTTTTGAGTCTGCTGGATTCTCGCTTTTACGGTATCGTCTTAACTTTCAGTACAGTTGTTGTGCTTGTCTATGGTTTTGCCTTCGGTGATTGGGGAGATTATGTGCAGCAGTTTCAAAACGATCGCTTTATCAATGGTATGAGTTTGGCATTTTGCCTGTTTTATCTTTTATTTCCTACTGTTGTTGGTGATGACATGGCTCGTCGCCGTTTCCCTGATACCCAGGTATTTTTAGCAGTGGTGTTTGTTCCCTTACTCGGTTCTCTTGCTTATCTTTGCCTGCGCCCACCACTAGTGTTATCAAGTATTCGTGAAGAATCATTAATAACTAATCGCTAAATATCGGCATTTTTCAATTAGTTCCGTGAGTCAAGATTGGGCGGGCTGGGCGATCGCTTAGTTAACTTTAAGAACCTGTTAACTAATTCGTCTGCCAATCGCTTTTGAGAATCCCATAATCAACAATATCTACGTAATCAACCCCATTTAAATCTATGTTGACGGCGACAGCACTCATAAACCATACCAATTTTTTGCATAACTTATGCTAATGCGGGGTTATGGAAAAAGTGTCTCGAATGAATGGGGTGAAGCCGCAATATTTCTTTATATTTAATATAAGAAAGATCGTTAACAAATAAAAGTTTTAATTTTTACAATGTGCAGGAGAATAAATAATGGCGTGGGTATATTTGTTGGTTGCAGGGTTATTAGAGATTGCATGGGCAATTGGTCTGAAATATTCACAAGGCTTTACTAAGCTGGCTTTCAGTATTCCCACAGTTGTTTGTATGATATTGAGTTTTTTCTTTTTATCGATAGCACTACGCACATTACCAGTAAGTACTGCTTACGCCGTTTGGACTGGGATAGGAGCAATGGGTACGGCTTTATTAGGAGTCTTATTATTTGGTGAACCTGCTTCTGTAAAGCGTTTTATTTGCATTGGCTTAATTTTGTCAGGTGTACTGGGACTCAGATTAGTATCAAGTCATTAAACTTCTTGCAAAAGTCGGGGTAAAGGGAAGGTGGGGCCCCCTCTGGGGATAAGGGGCAGGGGAAAAGGGTAAAGAAACTCAAAATCCTTTCCCTTTAACCTTTTTCCTTTTCCCTAAGAGTGCAAAAATATATTTTTGCAAGAGGTGTATTAATCCTGCCAAACAGAAGCCTAACTTTTCCTGTTGGCGATCAGAGGGACAATCGATTGGGGAGGCTATGGACTATGTGCCCCACATTAGGAGCGATCGCATTTCTACAGTTACAGGAATTGCAAATAAAACTAATTTTTTAGTCCCATGATTAACTATTAGGAGTTGGTAGTCTTGAAATAGTTAACTGTAAGGCTTGCATTTGAGGAAAATCACGCTTAATAATTTCGATAGCTTTTCTTTGACTCTCTTTATTTTTAACGATCAGTTGTGCAGTGCCATCCCCTTGAGAACCTACGCCTTTTCCTCCGAAGATATAAGGCTTAAGTGGCTCGTGATGGAGAAGCAAATGCAGCTTTTTTGCAGTTAATTGCTCAGGACAAGCCGGAACTACGTGTAGATCAAATTCCGTTTGGGCTTTTGTCATTAAAGCTCCAAGAAGTTGGGCATCTCCGAGTTGTATTGCTTCAACTGCTGCCTGGGTAATTTCAGAGCTAATAGAACCAAAATATTTTTGCACATTTTGCTCTATTGAATTAGTAGCCAAAGGATAACACTGATTCAATCGTCTTAGTATTTCTTGTGTGTTTTTGGTACCGCCGAGATCGACAATCACAAAAAACAAATCCTCACTCACTTTCAATTCGAGTAGGTCGATTTTTTCACCATCAAATATCATCAATATTGGGCGATTTCCATAAGCACAAGCCTGATCCATACGGCCACAAAGGCTAGGAGTGGTTCTTTCTCCCAGATAGGCAAACTCCATTTCTGAACGAATTGTCATCTTCAAGTCATACACACGATTAAAAGACCGAGCAATCAAAACACAAAAGGCAGCACTCGAAGATAATCCCTTTTGGATGGGTAAGTCGGTTAGATAATTATCAACCTCAAGCCCGCCAACATCATAGTGAGTCAGAATTTGATAAGCTGTACCAGCAGCATAACTAAAAAAACCACCCTTTGCCGCTATGCGTTTCAAGGTATTAGATTCCATAGGTAATCTCAACGGTTCATAACTCCTGCCATTATTGAGAGAACTATGAATAATTAATTCAGTAGAATTAGCTTTAATAGAGGCATAAATTCCTTGATTAGTACCAACAATTAAGGTGTAGCCCTTTTCGATAAGAGGATTAACACTGCGATATTCTCCTGCCCAATCGCTGTGTTCTCCGAACAAACAAAGACGCCCTGGAACAAAAATTTTCATTTTAAGTTTCCTGTTCTTAATCGAGGTATATTATTCTGATTAACTTGAATAAACAACATACCATTCATCACTCCAATAGCTCACGTCAGCAAAGCTTTCGGCAATAAGAGAGAGAATCGATTGGGAAACGATGGACTACCCTCCATCTAGCGAAGCGATCGCTCTTTGAAAAAAAATTTTTGGTTTACTGTTTTTTAGTTAATGTGTCAGTTTAATTATTGTCCACTCAGTAAATACAACAAGCTTTAGGCTAGAATTACGTTGTTAGTAGGTGTAATTATCCAAATATCCTTATTTTAGATAATATTGCTATTGTCTAAAATCAGGAATACAAGGATTAGCGATCGCACTGAAATTTGGTTGTTTACCGATCATAAGATTTGTAGAGGGTACTACCATGCAAAATATGCTAAAACGCGCATTCCTACCTGGATTGATGGCTGCTACTTTAGCTGGCACTGGCTTAATCCCGGTTCAACCTGCTTCTGCTGATGACCGAGTTATTAATAATGCAGCTATTGGAGCCGGGGCAGGTGTATTAAGTGGGGTTGTAACAAATTGTGGTTCCGTATTAGACAATGCTTTTAAAGGTGCTGCTGCTGGTGCTGCTGTTAATGCTGCCAATGGTGCAAGAAGTGCCAGAGCCAGAAGAAGAAACGGACGTTTACCTGTTCAAGATATCGGTGTAGGTGCTGGTGCTGGTGTATTGGCAGGTGCAATTTCTGGTGGTTGTGGAACTACCTGGAAAAATGGTGTCAATGGTGCTGCGGCTGGTGCTGCGGTTCATTTATTAGATAAAAGACCCAGGAGAAGATAATCTGTCATTGATAACTCGTCATTTAGTCACCCAGCACGAATTATCAATAAAAACCTTCAGGCGCAGAGCGAACATAGTGCCTTGCGGTACTCTTTAAAAGATTGGGGACACGACTCGCTTAAATAGCCAAAGTTGCGTATGCCCTCTGTAATGTGGTGTACTTAGCCCTGTTTTATTACTTTTGAAAAACAATAATCGAAGCCAAAGACTAAAACTTTGATTTCACCAAGACTTAAAGCTTTATTTTCTAATAGAAACTAAAATTTATAGACAAAAACTGGAAAACAAAGCTTCACGACTCTTTTGGTTATCGCATTCTCTCAAAGGGAGAAAACAGGGTTAAGTTTAAATATTCAAGCGACTTGTAGTACAGGGCAAAGGGGCAGAGGGGAAAACTTACTGCAACTTCTCCTCCTGCTCCTCTGCTCCCCCGCTCCTCTGCTCCCCCGCTCCCCCGCTCTCTGCTCCCCTGCTGCTCAACCCTTTTTCATGACAATCCCAACTCTTCTGGAAAACCGAGCATGATGTTTAGGTTTTGGACTGCGGCTCCTGATGCGCCTTTACCCAGATTGTCAAGACGAGCAACTAGCAAGACTTCTTTGGTGGTGTCATTGGCAAATACAAAAACCTGAACAATATTAGTACCGTTCAGTGCGATCGCATCCAGAAATGTTCCGTCTCTGAGCAGTGTAGAATCTTGGTATGGAGCAACCTGCACGAACTTTTCACTTTGGTAGTAGTCAGCGATCGCTTCATAGATAACTTTACCTGATGGTGGATTATCCAAAGTTCCCAGTGGTAAAGGTACTTGTACTAACATCCCCTGCTCAAAATCCCCCACGGCTGGTACGAACAGCGGCGGTGATGCTAACCCTGAATACTGATGCATTTCTTTGACGTGCTTATGCCCAAACTGCAAACTGTAGATACCATAAGGGTGGAGCGACTTTGTGCCGACTTGCTGTTCGTGGAAGGTATCATATTGTTTAATCAGATTCTTTCCGCCACCAGAGTAACCTGACACTGCATTAACGGTGATGGGAAAGTTACTGTTCAGGATTCCTTTAGCAATTAACGGACGGATACAAGCTAAAAATCCTGTGGGATAACAGCCCGGATTGCTGACAAACTGCGCGCTGGCGATTTTCTCTCGCTGTCCTGGATTTAGTTCAGGGAAACCATATACCCAGTCTTTAGCTGTGCGATGGGCACTACTAGCATCAAGGATCTTAATCCTATTATTACTGACTAAGCTAACAGCTTCACGAGCCGCATCATCAGGCAGGCAGAGAATGATAACATCAACAGCATTGATTAGTTTGGTTCGCTCATTTGCATCTTTACGTTTAGATGCTTCAATGCTAACTAACTCAATATCATCACGCTGGTTCAGGCGTGAGTATATTTGTAAGCCTGTGGTTCCTGATTCCCCATCAATGAAAATCTTCGGTTTAGTAGTCATGCGCTTCTTATTATATGAGAGTGATATTTTGACAAAGTAAGAGTTATTTTAACGATAGATTTTTGAATGAAATTAACCTGCTTTCACCATCCACACCAAAAAGCTCAGAATTGATTCGATAGGAGGAAGAGAATAATCCATTAAATCAATTGTGACTGTTTGACCCTCTAGTTTCAGAAATCGCCATTGGGTTCCACTGCTTACAGTACCGTAAACTGCTGTTAAAGGTTGTTCTCTGGCTTGATTGAATCGCTGCGCAGCTACCATTTCTGCAATGCATTGTCCCAACCCAGATTTTAAATCTGATTTTTTTGCTTCAACAATGACAATTGCAGGTGCTTCCACCGTTAATTGTTCAGGTGAACGGCAAAGTAGGAAGTCACATACACCGTTGAGTCCAATACTCGCATCAACGTTAAACTCTTCCCCTGAAAATACGCTAATTGTAGAATTAAAGATGCGTCGCACTTCCAGCAAAATAGGATTAATTATCGCCTCTGAACGAGCTTTTTCTGTATCGACTGCGATCGCCCACGGTAGATCCTCTAAAATACCTTGCAGTCTCAAACTTGGAGTAATGGGTTCAATCGAGTCTGGAAAAAAGCGGACTCCTTCTACAGTATTTAGATGAAAATCTTGTTTCACTCGGTCAATGTTGAATTGACTGTAGGGCATGATAAATCAATACTCCATCCATTTGCTTGATTGTAATAGTATTTGTTCCTTCGCCTTCCCCGTTTCAGGATATGGATTTCGCTTTAACTCATTTTTGGATTGGCTACTCCTCCCAAGCTAGAGTACGTTTCACTGCTTTTTGCCAAGTACCAAATTTGGATAAGGGGAAATCACTCTTCGGCTCAAACACACGCTCAATTTGCCGTTGTTCCACTAGTATTTCATAGCTCTGCCAAAATCCTACAGCTAAACCTGCCGCAAATGCTGCACCTTGAACGGTCGTATCGCGCATTATCGGGCGTTCAACTGGAATACCTAACACATCAGCTTGAAACTGCATCAAAAAATTATTCTCGCAAGCACCACCATCTACGGTTAATCGCCCAACTGGAGTACTACTAGATGCATTTATCGCCTGCACCACTTCCAGAACTTGATAAGCGATCGCTTCCAACACAGCCCGAACTAGATGCTCTGGTTGTACACTGGCGGTAATGCCGAAAAAGGCTCCCCTGGCGCTCATATCCCAATAAGGTGCGCCCAGTCCACTAAATGCAGGTACAAAGTAGACTCCACCATTATCTTTTACCTGATTGGCCATCGCTTCAGTTTCAGCAGCAGTTTTAATCAACTTCAGGCGATCGCGCAACCATTGAATACAAGCACCACTAGTAAACATACTACCTTCTAAGGCATAGCCTATATTTAAAGTATCGCTGGTATTTGCTTGTGTCCATGCCACTGTCGAAATAAGTTGATGGTGCGTAGGCGTAGCCCCTCGTAGAGAACGCACAATTTTTGATCCTGTGTGAGCTACTAAAAAGCTACCAGTACCATAAGTGCATTTCACCAAACCGGGGCGATCGCAGCCATGACCAAATAGAGCTGCTTGCTGATCTCCCAAGATGGCAGTAATGGGAATTTCAGCACCCAACAAAGTCGCATCAGTGACTCCAAATATTCCTAAACTCGGCTGAATCTGGGGCAAAATATGCGCCGGAATTTGAAACAGATCCAGTAAAATCTCATCCCACTCACAGGTTTTGAGATTCATCAACATTGTCCGGCTGGCGTTGCTGTGGTCAGTGGCGTGGACTTTTGCACCTGTGAGGTTCCACAACACCCAGGTATCAATAGTACCTACTAACACATTGTCCAGGTCAATATCAGTAACATTGTCTAATAGCCATCTGAGCTTAGTAGCTGAAAAGTAAGCATCAATGATTAATCCGGTGCGATCGTAAATTTCATCAGCGTAGCCTTGCTCTTGTAACTGGTGGCAAAGGGGAGCAGTACGCCGATCTTGCCAGACGATCGCTTTATGGAGTGGTTTACCAGTAGTTTTGTCCCAAATCAAACAGGTTTCGCGCTGTACAGTTAGTCCCAAAGCTGCGATCGCTGATGGTGTAATCTGGGCATTTGCAATTGCGGTTTGCATTACCCAACAGGTATCCTGCCAGATTTGTTGAGGGTCATGTTCTAACCATCCTGGCTGAGGATAATACTGAGTTAATTCTTTATATGCCTGCCCAACAATCTTGCCGTCTGCGTTAAATACAAAGGCGCGGTTGCCTGTCGTACCTAAATCCAGTGCTAAGATATAGCCCGATGATAGAGTTTTTTTGCCAAGTGTGTGCATAGCCGCTTTTAGTGTTGCGTAGGCGTAGCCCAACCTAGACATCGCGATTTTAGCAATACGCCTTCAATCACATATACATTATTTTGGGTACATTTTGAATTTCCTGTTTGAATAGCATTACGTCTCCGTAAGTCTAAAAAAGCTACGATTTTATGCAAAGTTGTACTTAGCACAATGGGTATTGATGTCCGCCTCAAATCCCAGACCTTCACAAGATTACAAGACGCTGTGCAGAATGGCACGCTTGTAAAGCCCAAAGACTTATTGTATCCTCGTTCCCAGCCTCCAGGCTGGGAACCAGTTGGGCAAGGGCTGTATTTTAACTTAGTGCCATTCGACGCTGTGCATTTTAATTATGTGTAAGTAAGTATATTGGCACAGAAAATAATTATCAAAATGCTGTTTTCAGAGGAATATTACACACAAATTCATAGAAGTTTTAGGATTAAATTTATGTGGCAATATACAAAGTGTCACTTTATTCGAGTTTAATTATGATGCTCATGTTTTATAGTTTGCATATAAAAATTAATAGTAAACCAATACGGTTCACCAAGATGTGAAAATCATCATCAAGACACAAATCGCCGTCTCTAATTATTGTGAAAACGGCGATTCATCGCGTCTCTTGCTTGAACCAACAGTATTAATAGTAAACCTGATTAATATAAATTTTATTACAAGTAATCATCCTAACTTGATATAAAAACTATAGATTTCAAAATAGATGCGATCTAAAAGTTAAAACCATCCCATGTTAAAAGCTAACCAAAATCAAAATGCACTACTAGCTTTGTTGTTACTTGTGCCAGTTCCGAGCATTGGTATTGCAACTCAGCTATATATACTCCCTGGCTTACAAGGACATTTAGTAGCTTTATTAGCTAAAATTTGGTTATTGCTAGTACCCATTATTTGGTTGTTATTTGTAGATAAAGAAAATTTAAAAGTTGAATATCCTAAAAGACGCGATTTATTAGCTGGAGTCGCATTAGGGCTATTAATGCTAGGCATCATGTTGATTGTTTATTGGCTGCTGGGTGCAAAATGGATAGATGTTGAATATGTTCGCAATCGAGCAACACAAGTGGGATTGAACAGTTTTGTGATTTACTTAGTAGGTGCAGTGTATTGGATATTTGTTAACTCTTTACTTGAGGAATTTGTCTGGCGTTGGTTTGTTTATCGTAAATGTGAAATTTTGGTATCAAGTCCTTTAGCTGTAGTACTGTCTGCACTATTTTTTACGATTCATCATGTTGTTGGTTTAGCAGCTTACTTCGACTGGCGTGCGACAACATTATGCTCATTGGGGGTATTTATAGCAGGGGCGGTTTGGTCATGGTGCTACTTAAATTATTGCTCGATTTGGCCTGGATACATCAGCCATATTTTTGCAGATATAGCAATTTTCCTGATTGGCTGGCAACTGATTTTTGCTAACAGCAGTTTTCATATATTTGAACCACATCTCTTGTAGGGGCGCGAGACCTTGCACCCCTACTGCGTGGTCTATTTACCTGAAAAAAGCTGTAAAAAAATAGACTTCTTGCATAAGTCCAGAAAAGGGGAAGAGGTTCTGTATTGTTCCCTTCCCCTTTAACCTTTACCCTTTCCCCCCTCTTGCAAAAAAACTTTTTGCAAGAGGTCTAATGTAATCAATCTACAGCGAACTAATCAATCAACATCTCTCAAGATAATATGTTTTTTTAAGTCGAAACTGATTATACCTTCGTCTTGTAATTTACCTATCAATCGTGTAATTGTTACTCTGGTGGTGCAGCAGGCGCTAGCAAAATCTTCGTGAGTAAAACGAACACTTAAGCGAGTTCCCTCTGGTACAGTTTCACCCACTTCTCGTTTTAAAAGTTTTAATAGATGGTGCAAGCGTTCTTGTACCCGCCGTCTTCCAGAAATGACTAAAAAAGATTCTGTTTGCTGTAACCGCTGATTAATCTTTGGTAAAAGTACATGGCTCAGTCTTGGAGAAGCTGTTATCTCTGCCGCGTAAATTGACACCAACTCAACATCAGCGAGGGCTGTTGCTTGGTAAATGTTTAAAGATGTCAAACTAGAACCAAAAACCATTCCTGGTGTTGCCAATCCAATCAGCACTTCTTCACCCGTTTCACAGTAGGTACTGAGTTTAACCAAACCCTGACAGACATACCAAACTACTAACGGGTTGAGGGGAATAGTTTCTCCTTTAGAATATTTATCCACGGGACGATTATTGAAGAGATCGTCGTCATTCTTGACTACTGCTGATTCTACTCTTTTACGTTCAGTAATATTACGTACTACCCAGCGGAGAGAAGTTGCCTTTCCCTGCGAATTGCGGGCAACTGCGACTGTCAAAGCTGCATCAAAAAACTCACTATGACGTTGTTGCAAGCGTATCAATAGCTCTCTAACTCTGTCTGATTGTGATAGTTGAATGAGTTCGCTACGAAGGTGCTGACGTTCTTCTAGAGGGACGAAGCTAATCATTGGTTTACCCACCATAAATTGCTTTGAAACATTGAGTAACTTAGCTGCGGTGGAGTTAGCTTCTTGGATAATTCCTTGTGTATTAGTCACTAAATAGGCGTCAGGGGCCGACTCGAATAAATCTTGGTAGTGTTGGCGTTCTGCTTCTAGCGAATTGCGTGTTTGTACTAGTTCCTCATTTTCATGATAAAGTTCCTCCGCCGCTAACTGTACTATCTTTGAGGTGTTATACAGTTCCTTAAAAGCTTGCGGCAGCAGATCCGGGGAAATCCAAGGTAGTACATTAGCAGTTTCGTATAAATCTGCTAAACGCTTGTGCAATACTTCTGTGCGTTGGATAAATTTTTCTATGTTCACCTTATAATCACCGCTACTTGCTTGCAGAGGTTGAGCATTTTCCCAAGGAATAATTTAGTGCTAATAATTCGTTTCCATTATTACTAAGTATAACTGATAAGACTGTCGCCAACTTCCATCACAAGAATCAAGCAACTACTACTAAAGACACATAATCTAAGTTAAGTTTGTTTGTGATTCTGAATACCCCGATAAAATTCATAACAAGATTCCCAGCTTTTTTAAGAAGTTGGGAATCTAAGCCTTTCGGTTTTCAAATTTATTATGGAAATATGTGGCAAAGATAACGAGTAAAACTAGTGAGAACAAGCAATAGACCTCTTGCAAAAATCGTTGAATCACCCCTCCCCAACCCTCCCCGTATGTATTGGGGAGGGAGCAAGATTTCAAGTTTCCCCCCAATATATCCGGAGGATTAAGGGGGGTCGATTCGACTTATGCAAGAGGTCTAAGATCGAACTAATATATCTAAAATTGTAAAGATAGATATTAATAAGTTAAAAATGTTTGTATAGGGAAGCACGTATTAACTTAATAATGATCCGCCTCTTTAGTTAGAGGATAAATGAAGTAGTAAGCTGGTGTAATTTAACAATGCGTAACAGCTAATCAACGCGCAAGTTATAAGGAGTGGTGGGTAAGGTGTCAATGCTATAAAGTCTCATCACTCCTTTTTACTTACATCAGTTTATGAGTAGGGGAACAAGGCCTTCATTGGTGTAAACTTAAGCCGAAAACTGTATCAGACAGGCGTTTTGCACATCCCTCATGCCCTCATGCCCTCATCCCCTAACACCTTCTCCCAAGGGAGAAGGGGAATTGAATATCTAGCTCCCCTCTCATATCATGTTTGCATAATTAGTTATGATTTCCACAGTCATTGCACCCTACACGCCAGATGCTCCACTTGGGGAGACCCCAAGACCGCACTGGCTCCCCTTAATCCCCTCCCCGCAAGCGCTACGGTGTACACACAAGTCCTAAAAACCTAGCTTGATAAGACTTTCCTGTTTTTCCTCGTTCCCAGTCTCCGACTGGGAATGCATTCATTGAGTCAGAGACTCAATATCTGACTGGAGGCAGAGCCTCTAAATCAGGCATTCCCATGCTCTTCATGGGAACGAGATCGACGAGAAAACAATGGAAAATCAAGCTTTTTTCGACTTGTGTGTACACCGTAGCTTGTAAAGAGGAGGGAACTGGATTTTTCTTGTTTCCCCCCTTTACAAGGGGACTAAGGGGGGTGACAACGCAATTAAAATCACAGTCAAACACTTTTCAAACATCCTCTAATATCCGTTGTCAATTAATATTCATCTAAAAATTGAGGATGAACCCAAAGAAATTCACGGCGTTTGTTTTGCACCCGCACTAAACCACCAAAACTAGGATCTTTTTCTTTCAATAAGGCGTGTAATTCTCGCAAAATCGAGCCTTGAGCGCGGATTGCATCGCCTTCCAAGAATGAGGCATCGCTCTTGGACTTTCCAGCCAAAGCCATATCACTTGCCTTTAAAGTAGACTCGATGCTTTTCTGTCCCAAATCGAGTTGTTCTTCAATGGCTTTGTAGGTGGTATCATCCAGTATAAATTTAGTTGCCGAACCTGCCACAGGTAAGACTAAGCTCAAAGTTCCAGTCAAAATTCTGAGATAGGGGACTGCCTTGGTGAACCACTCACGCGGCAAGTCTAATTCATAGACTCCCTTTTTCTTGTCGTTGGGATTTAAGGCTGGAAGTGGTTGACGTGCGTGTTCGCACCAGAGGGTGAGTTGAAACTTGGCACTAATCCATTTGGGGCGATCAAAAAATTTCGGATCGATAGGCTTAAAACTGAACAGGCGCGGGCCGTCTTTTGCTTCATCGGTGAGCATCTGCATTAGTTCTGCAAACTGCTGATCGACTTGGCTTAAAATGGTGCGTTGCTCCTGAGATAATACCTGAAAGCGTGCTTGATCTAGGCGATCGTACATAACCAAATCTTTGCGGATGACGTTTAACTCGTCTTTCACAATGTATCGGAATTGCTCAATGCCAATTTCTTGGGATGGGGGTTGAGCAGTTGGCGCATTATTCAGCAGTTGATCTATGTTTTGCCATTCACCACACCCGGAAATGGGACACGGGAATTCATGACGATTTTTCTTTTTGCTTTCAATTAGTTTTTGTACCTCAAACAGTCCGCTTCCAGGTGCATTCATGCTGCAAGGCGCAATGCAGGGAACCATGACGTTACAACGCAACCCTTCCCAGAAATTCTCGACTAGCCATTTAATCTCTTCTGTAAGATAGGACAGAAACCTTTCTGGATAAGCTGCCCGTACTGTAATTTTTACATCAGTGCGAACATACTCCAGCAATGCCCGACCGTTGTAATCATTGTCAAGCATTAAGCCCCGTTGCCAATGGATGCTGTCTTCGTAATTCGCCCGCCCCAGTGAGTATTTGTGCAACCGAACAATCAACTGGTAAAATAATCCTTCTGCTACTGCAAACTGTCCGCGACTGTCCACAATGCGGCAGATTTGTATCTGTTGCCTGTCTCCCGCTTCTGGTTGCTCTCCCCAATTGGGCAATGGCTCCGGGCGTGTGTCGGGAACGAGTTGAGCAATGAGGCTGGTATTGCTAGGTTCTGACGGATCGAAAACCACTTTGTAGGATAGATCAAAGCGTTCCATCAGCCGCAGAAAAATTGGATGCAATTTTGAGGGGTAGCCTTCTTCGCCTGCAAATGGCGGATGGCTCCACAACTGGCTAAGATGCTGAAATTCCACTAAACCGTTGCGTTTGCGTGTCGTTTCATCATCCAGCACGAAGCTGATCGCCTTTGCCAACCAGTCGGGTTTGAGGATGACAATATCGCGTAGTGTTAGGTCGTAATGGTAATGGATGAAATGCCCCAGTATATGGGAGATGCGAAGGAACAGTTCTGCTTGCTCCTCATCGATTCCCTCTTTAGCGCAGATGGCAATGACATCATTGTAGGGGAGATAGGCTTTGTCACTTGTCTGTAAGGTTTCCCGCACCCGTTGCCACTTTGCTGGAACGGAACGCCCCATTTCGGGAAGAGATGCAGCGACACGAGCAATAGTATCTTTTAATTCTGCAAGACCAGCGCAATCCGTCGTATCTTGGTTCGGTTTGCTGTCTACATGGAAGAAATCGATTACCGTATCTTTGCCGAATTGATCCAAAATTTCTTGTCTGTCAATGTCTGGTTGTCGCTGTCCGGGACCGCCGTGGGTTGCGACGACCAACACCTTTGCATCTGGTTCTCGATTTTTGATCAGCGTAATCCACTCTTTGACAAAGCCCTGTTGGGGGCCTTCCCGTGGTTTCCAGAGAACCAGATACACGGCTGGCGCACTGAAAAACAATTGGTGCGTCGGTCGATAAACCCTTTGACCGCCAAAATCCCAACCATTCAACGTAATTTCTGTGGCAGTATCAAGAAGATTGACTATTACAGGCTTAATCTCAATCCCATGAGTTGTAGGGCGATCTTCCACCCATTCATCCCCGCGCAAAGCCCCCAACAGACAACTCTTGCCCACCTCACCCTCACCGATTAAAATCAACTTGGCTTCGTTTAGCACAATCTGCGCTTCTACCTTTGCCCGAAGATACACCATAACAGCGTCGAGTCCCTGCTCGTATGCCGCAGCTAGTTCAGGGTTCAAGGGGTTTTCATCAAGATTAAGTTCAACTAGTTGAGCGAGCTGAGTAAAACTATGGGGCAGTGATGTCAGATTATTCCCAGGAACCACGTGTTGATAAAACGCATTAGAGGAAATCTGCTTTCCTCCTAAATGAAGTTTTATTAACTGTGTTAAATTGCCGAATTCATTGGGAAGCTGCTCAATTTCATTGCCGATCACATAAAGCTCTCTTAATTTTTGCAAGCTCGTGATTACGTTCGGAAACGAGACAAATTCATTTCCAGAAAGTGACAGTACAGTTAGTTTCGTTAGATTTTTGGTTGATTCTGGCAGTTCCGTCAGTTGATTAAAAAACAGGTCAAGCTTTTGCAACTGAGTCAGAAAGCCGATTGCGTCCGGTAATGTTGTTAGATGGTTGTCGGAGAGGTCAAGCTTTTGCAACTGAGTCAGGAAGCCGATCGCCTCTGGCAGTTCCGTTAGTTGGTTGCTGAAGAGGTCAAGCTCTTGCAACTGAGTGAGAAAGCCGATCGCCTCTGGCAGTTCTGTCAATTGGTTTCTGGATAGGTCAAGCTCTTGCAACTGAGTGAGAAAGCCGATCGCCTCTGGCAGTTCCGTCAATTGATTACTGGAGAGGTTAAGCGTTTGCAGCTGGGTCAGTGATGCGATCACTTCTGGCAGTGTCGTTAGTTCGTTGTGGTAAAGGTTAAGTGTTTGCAACTTGGTTAGGGATGCGATCGCCTCTGGTAATGTCGTCAGTTGATTGTCAGAGAGATTAAGCTGTTGCAACTGTGTGAGGGATGCGATCGCCTCTGGTAATGTCGTCAGTTTATTATTGGGAAGGTAAAGCGTTTGCAACTGCGTCAGGGATGCGATCACTTCTGGCAGTTGGCTCAGTTGGTTGTTGTCGAGGTTAAGCTGTTGCAACTGAGTCAGGGATGCGATTGCTTCTGGCAGTTGGGTCAGTTGATTGTTGTCGAGGTTAAGCTGTTGCAACTGAGTCAGGGATGCGATTGCTTCTGGTAGTTGGGTTAGTTGATTGTAGAAAAGGTCAAGATTTTGCAACTGAGTCAGGGATAAGATCGCCTCTGGCAATTCCGTCAGTTGGTTGTCGGAGAGGTCAAGCGTTTGCAACTGGGTCAGGGATGCGATCGCCTCTGGCAGTTCCATCAGTTGATTGCCGTTGAGATCAAGCGATTGCAATTGTGTGAGGGATGCGATCGCCTCTGGCAGTTCCATCAGTTCGTTACCGGAAACGTCAAGCTGTTGCAACTGGTTCAGGGATGCGATCGCCTCTGGCACTTCAGTGAGTTCCATGTTGCTGAGATCGAGTTTTATTGATCCCTGTTGCCTCGCCTGTTTAATACGCTGCTCTGCTTTCCGATAAGCCTTATCTCTTACCATGACCAAATCCTTTCTCTCACTACCAAAATCAGAGTAATAGCCAGACTTTTTCTAGGTAACAGCCTATACAGGTGGTTTAGCCAGAAAATCTCAGCCTAACATTCTAATAAATAGCAAGCAACGCCAAAGGTGAAAATTTAACCACGCCAGATGATGTTGACAATTAGATAGCTTGCTGATTTAGCGGAATTACAATTATAAATTCTGTTCCCTTTCCAGGAGCAGAAATACATTCTAATTTTCCCTGATGTTTTTGGGTGATAATCTGATTACTAATAGATAAACCTAACCCAGTACCTTTATTAACTGGTTTAGTCGTAAAAAATGGTTCAAATAATTGTTTTTGTACCTTTTCGGGAATGCCTATACCATTGTCGCCAATACGAATAACTACCTGATTTTCGCTAGTGAGTTTAGTCTGAATGCTTATCTGAGGAGTAGAGAGCGTTTCTTCCCTTACTTCCCATTCACCATTTTCCACTGCCTCTTCTAAAGCATCGATCGCATTTGCGATAAGATTCATAAATACTTGATTCAGTTGTCCAGCATAACATTCTACTAATGGCAGGTCGCCGTATTCTTTAATCACCTCAATTGCTAGATTATTAGAAGATTTAGGTTTAAGGCGATGTTCCAAAATCATCAACGTATTATCTATACCCTCATGGATATTTATAGCTTTCATCTCTGCGTCATCTAACCGGGAGAAGTTTCGCAGAGATAAGACAATTTCTGTGATTCGTTCCGCACCAACTGTCATTGAAGTTAGCAAGTTGGGCAAGTCTGCAATCAGAAAATCTAAGTCGATCGCTTCTGTTTCTTCTTGAATTTCCGTTACTGGATTAGGATAATTTTGCTGGTATAATTGCAGCAATCTTAATAAATCTTGGATATATTGATTGGCATAGGTGATATTGCCAGAAATAAAGTTGACTGGGTTGTTGATTTCGTGCGCTACACCTGCTACTAACTGCCCCAAACTCGACATTTTTTCACTATGCACCAGTTGAGATACTAGCTGCTTTGCCTCTTGGCGCAATTGTGCTTCTGAGTATCGCAATATCTGTTCTGCTTGTTTGCGCTGGGTAATGTCGTGGAGAATGACGACATATTCCTGAAAATCCTGATGGGGTCGGTCTGAGATGGAAACTTCCAGGGTTCTGTTTTTCCCATTACCGATTAAAATTTGTTCGCTACGCTTTGTCCACTGCTCTGGATAGTAAACTAATGCAGGTAGCCATTTGTTGAGGTGATTTCCTGGCAACTCAGATGGGTTGACACCAAAGAACGATTCAATGGCTGGGTTAGCTTGCTGGATAATGCCTTGATCGTCTACGACTAAAATACCATCTTGGGCGACAGTAAACAGGTGTTCGGCAGCTTCTCGCGCTTCTGCGATCGCCACCACTTGCGGTAAACTTGTCCAACAAGCGATCGCTACTCCCACAAATGCCACGCTCATCAGTAGTACCACAAATATATTCTCACCGCCCGCAGTCGCTACTTTATTAAGTTTGACACCAAATAACCAGCCAACTGCCACGGCGCTGCACAGTAAAAAAATCAGGATGCTCACTTGAAGAATTACTGAATCTTTAATAATTACTACAGGGCGCGTGCGATATCGCCGCATCCACCAATTGCGATGGAAGACAGGGAAATTCACACGGCGAATTACCGCATCTATTCCCATAACACTAATGGGAAATAATAGCCCAATTAGCAAGTTGAGCCAACCCCAGGCAAATCCGCCCACCAACAACACCACAACTTCTAATAGCAGAATGCCCAGAGATATGCGAGGAAACAAAACTTCTGGGCGATCGCGCCGAAGCCAAAGCCCCAGATGCAGTAACATAAAGGAGACAAACCAACCGATGTTACCAACAGCGACGATTCGCGCCACATCTCCCCAAATCAGATAGATTAAACACAACACTAGTGTCAACGTCAATGCTGGGACAAACACACCCCGACGTGAGACAACAGAAAATACTGGCGAAATATGGTTATCTAACGCCAGTTGATACAAAATTCGCGGGCAATTAGAAACTACCGTTGCCGAACCTAATAGACAAGCAGCTACTAGCAAAAAAGAAACACTTACACCAGCGAATCTTCCCCAAAAGGGCAGGGAAACTGCCGCAAGATTCAGGAAAGCATTGTCTTTCAGGTCAGGATTTGTTGCTAACCGCATCACTACCCAAGAACCTCCCAAAAAGATTGGTGGCATCATCCAGGCGGCAATGTCTAGAAACCGCAGCGTTTGAGTAGGGTTGCGGCTATCGGCGACAAAGGAAGAAGCCGTTTCACAACTGTAGGTTGCATAGGTGACGAAAAAGAACCACTTTGCCCAATCCACGAAGCTCAAAGATGACCAACTATTAGGAAAAAACCCAGGACTCACCGGAGAAAACGCTAACCAGCCAAGACCTTGTACACAGAAGGTCATTAGTAGTCCAAAGGCTGGAATGACAAAAAACAAATGTAAAATACTCAGGGCGCGAGTCCCACTAAACGCCACGATAAAGGGTAACAGTGTAAAGCTAATATCCAGAAATATGTCTGAACAGGCAATACCCAGCGTCTCCAAATTTACTTTAATTAAATCTCTAAGTACGATTGTATTAACTGACAGGTAGGAAATCCAATTGAGGAGGTATCCAATTGCTGCATAGCGAGCTAATCCTGGGTAGTTTTGCAGTAGCTTAGTAGCATAGTTAGGTGTTCCTCCAGCTACATTGATGAAATGAATACCTAAGCGTTTCACTTGATAATTGAGCAACATTCCGAAAATCACCGCAGGTATCCAGACAAAAATAGCTTCGGAACCGAGAGCAGCATGAATCGCTGGAACCAATGCCGTCCAAGAAATATGAGCTGTCAAACCAAAGCCCCAGCTTTCAACAGCACTTAGGCTTCTAGTTAAGCGAGGGTAAGAAGATTGGCCCAATGTGGAGTGAGGAGGATGGGACATGATTGGCAATGTTAAGTGGGATACTGTAATTAAGCTTATTAGCTAGAGTTCCCATCTCGTAAATCTTCTGAACAAAAACTTTCTCTACGGAATCATACTTAGAGGTTAATACATATATATATCAGAAAAAATTAACTTTCCAATACCAGTGTTTATTGCCCTCATCCCCCAACCCCTTCTCCCAATTTCGGAGAAGGGGAGCTAATTTCAGGCGTTGCATATGAGTATCTATGCAAAAGGCGAAATCATCTCGTTGGGGACGGGCTTGGATACGAAAAGCATTCCACAATGCTAATGCCAGATTATTAGGATCGGTTTCTTCGATAGAGTTTGTTTTGAGGACTCTTTTGGCTGTTTCCACAGCAGTGGAAATTGCCCCGTAGCTCAGGTTAAATTGTGATACTAGTGTTTCAACTCGTCCGTTTAGAACAAATACACTTGTACCCAAGGCATCTTGCCAGAGGGTAAGCTGTTCGGAAGTTGTTAGTTTGGGGATATCGAAGGTGATTAAAGAATGGTGGGATAATGATAAGCGATCGCTATTGCTTCCAAAGAAATAAACCTAAATAAAGCCCTAGATTTAATTCAAGAGCTTTTAGTCGCAGATATAAGCAATCAAGAAAATTGACCCAAAATTCATTAAAAACTAACCATACTACTTTTGAACCAACAATAAAAACACTGTCTGAAATAACCCCACAACAAAACCCAAAACACCACCTAAAGTTACAATCGCCTGTAATTCATTTTTGACAATTCCTTCAATGGCAGCTTCCAAATCAGCAGGTGAAGTTGATTTTACACGGTCAACAATCACTTCATCTATCGATAAAATTGGAATCGCCTGTGCCACAATTGCTTCTAAATCTTTTTCTAAATATTTCTCTAAAATTAGAGCCAACTCTTGACTCATTACTTCTAAAGAAGTACTGACAACTGGTGAAGTACTAACACGATTCAGTAGGACTACAGCAATATTTTCCCAATCAACAGAATCAGTTAATCCTTGTAAAAAATCACTACCACTATTCTGTAGGTAATGGCGGACACTTTCGCGGGTAGTCTTTCGCAGTTGGCGAACCGTACCCATTGGCAAGTTTTGTAATGTTAAATTTTGCAGTAATTTCCGAATGCGATCGCGGATCTGCAAATCTTGAGTCAATTCCTGCAACCGAGTATTAGCAGCCTCCTTTTCATCCAAACAAAAAGTTCGTAGGCGTGTAAGAGTGTTACGTAAGCCAAACAAATTTGCTACTACCCAATAAGTCCCACTGGTTTTTTCGCGGAAGCCTTCATCGATAATTTGAATGGTGCGATCGGTCAAAAAATCAACTATCGTTTGGCGTAAAAGATCCGGCGGTAAAACTACTTGTAACAACCAATCTGCAAGTCGCGTAGATTGTTCTTCAGTAAGTTGAAATTCCAGCAATATCTGGTCGAAAATTTGATTTATCTGCGCTTCCAAAAAATCTTCACGCCGCGCTAAAACCTTAAGCAATCGTGGCAAGGACTCCCCTAGTAAATCCCGCAAAATTCCTGCTACAATTTTGGCACTTTTCTCGTTTTTATCTGTTTTGATTTGTTCAATTGCCAACCGCAACAACCAGAGAATTGCTGATTGCACGCGTTCTGTTTGCAACAAACGTCGTGCCAGATTTTGCAATTCTTGTGGTGTCAATAGTGACCCCATGATTGTATTAGAAATGTTCTTAGCCAGACGTTCTTGATTGCGGGGGATCAATCCAGGGGTAAAGGGTACTCTTCGTCCAGCGATATAAATTGCTCGGTAAGGACGGAACAACATTTTGATGGCTATATCATTTGTGAAATAGCCAATAATTCCACCCAGTACCGGGGGAGACACATAAAGCCAAAGATGAGACCAGTCCAAGGGAAGAATTAAAAAAGTTAGGAGGTTAGAGCTTAGAGTTAGGAGTTAAGAGTTAAGAGTTAAGAGTTAGGAATGATAAATTTTAAATGAGAATTTACCACTACTTATAATTCATAACTTTTAACTAATAACTCCTAACTTACTAAGCACTAGCACTCCCATCATACCGTTCGCAATGGGGTAGTGTGTGGCAACTGCAAAACCAACTTGATGAGCTAACTCTATTTGCTCTTTGCCGATGGGAAAACGATCTAAGCTGGGACTGATGTAAGCATATTCTTGTTTTAAGCCTAAATAACTGGCAACTGGCACTACAAAACTGTCCAGATACAACTGCTGAAAGGCACGTAGCTGAGGATTACTAGGTCGATGAAAGTCTAAAATTGCGGCTTTAGCTCCCGGCTTCAAAACCCGGTATAACTCTTGGAGACTTCGAGAAATATCTTTAACATTTCTTAAACCATAGCCCATTGTTGCGGCATCAAATTGGTTGTCGTCAAAGGGTAAATTGAGGACATCAGCTTCTACCCAGCTGATAGCAGGTTGGGGGTACTGCCTTTGGGAGCGTTCTTTAGCCTTTTCTAGCAGGTTTGGGGAAAAATCTACACCATACACCTGTCCTGCTGCTCCTACACGCCGGGCCAAACGTAAGGCTAAATCACCACTACCGCAACACAAATCTAATGCAGTATCTCCTGGTTTAGCTGCACTCCATTTTACTGCCATTTCCTTCCAGATTCGATGCTGTCCCAGGCTCAACCAATCGTTCAACTGGTCATAAACTGGAGCAATACGATTAAAAATGGACTGAATTTCGTTAGTCATTGGTCAATAAGTCATTGATCGTTAGTCATTCGTCATTTGCCAAAGATAAGGGACAAATGACTAATGACAACTACACAATACCTTAATGAGAGTGACTACTAGTCAGAGCGATCGCCACCAGTTGTGCTGATAAATTAATTAGCACCAATTCATCTTCCCGCAAAGTGCAAGGTTGTTTCCACTGGAGCGACAATACACCCAAAAGTTGATTGCGGTAGCTAATTGGGATCACTAAATGTGCTTGCACACCCGTCTTTTGGTAGTGAATCGCATCAACTAATTTAGTATCTTTAAGTACATTTAAGGAAACTTGCATTTGTCCCGTGGCGATCGCTTCCTTGGTTAGTGGGTCTTGAGATAGCCAATTTTCTATTGTACCTGTGTCGCTGTAAGTTCCTTGAGTTGCAACCAGAGTATTTCCATCTGTAAGTTGTAAAATACAGCCGTCTGCCCCAAAAGTTTCACTCACAGCCCTAGCAATAGGAGCAAGAGTTTCTTCTAAGTTAGAAGCTGCTTGAGTTACCTGTACTAAAACACTCAGCAACGCCATTTGAGCATGAGCACGGCGTAATTCTTCTGTACGTTGCTTGAGCAAATCATAGGTTTCGGCTGCTCTTTGCACTACTGCCTTCAGTTCCCCTGGGTCCCAAGGCTTGGTGATATATTTGTAAACTTGTCCAGCATTAATTGCTTCTACCAAGTCTTCAATATCAGTAAATCCAGTGAGAATTATTCTTACTGTATCGGGAAATTGAGGTACAGTCTTGCTGAGAAACTCAGTCCCTTTCATTTCTGGCATCCGTTGATCGGAGATAATCACCGCTACCTCCCCTTCTGCTGCCAAAACTTGTAGAGCGTTCACCCCACTATCAGCTTTCAGAACATTAAAGTCACGTCGAAATGTGCGATAAAGTAAATCGAGATTATCTGGCTCATCGTCAACTACCAGTATTTTCAGCTTTTTTGGTCGTTCGAGAGTCATAACTTGAGATTGGACTTTATCAATTTCGAGATTGGGTTTATCCATAGATATTTCCTTTAAATATTCACTCTCTTGTTATATTCCATACCAAGTTTAGTTGAGAATAGCCGAAAATCACCAAGGGTTTATACGGAGTTATTTTGCATATATTAGAACGCTAATAGTGAGCGCTACAGAGGAAATTTGCTTGCCCAAATATCTGAATTAAAAAATGGTGCGCTATAAAGACCAACTAAATTAGCGAAACTATAGCAGTTTTGATCGTAGATGAGGTGTAGGTCTGGGTATAGATTAGAATAATACTTGCTCATGAGGTGTTAATTAACCTCTCAAGTTGAAGCTTGCACTCCGATTATGACTGATCTACCACCCAATACTCAGAATCCCGAAGATAATGCTAACGATGATGTAGCACAAGAGTTACTGCGAAGGCTGAGGCAAAAACAAGGCAACTGGGTGGAATGGGGAGCCGCGATCGCCTCATTGCTAAAAACCGGTTTCAACCCCCAAGAAATTTTTGAGGCGACTGGATTTGAGCCGATTCAACAAAACCAGGTGGTTGTTGGTTCTCAAGTTTACAATTCTTTGGAAAAGTTTGGAGTATCGGAAGCCACGCGATCGCACTACACCGCACGCGGCAGCGATGTTTTATACGAGCTACGTTTACTTACTCAAGAAGAACGCGCCGCCGCTGCCGAACTAATCTTCCTCCACAACGTTGATGCTGATGAGGCACGGGAGATAGCCAAAGCAATTAAAGAGTTCTCCTATTTCCGCACTTTGCCAGAAGGGTTTTCTGCTCATCCTGGGGATGCTGTTGCTCACCAAGTTTGGAAACTGGCACGCCAAAATGCAGATTTACAACAGCGATCGCGCCTGATCGCCAAAGGTTTGCGTTTTGCTCACACGCCAGGTGCAAGGCAAAAAATCGAACAACTACTGACTGATTTTACTACCGTTCCCCAGCGTCCAGCGCCAATTTTACCGTTTTACCGCCTGGAATTTGAAGAACAGTTACCCCGAATATTGCCTGTAGTAGGAGAGTTACCATTATCACGCCAAGACTTGCAAGCTGTGCCTATACTGACAGAAATTGAACCATTTCGGTTGGTCAAGTTTTCTGGAGAGCAAGCTTGGGTACCCTTACCAGGTTGGCAAGTGCTATTGGCGGCAGAAGATCCAGTGGCGATTTTAGCGAATAGCGATCGCTTCCCCATCCAAAACCAAAGCCAAACAGGGCCAGTCGTAGTAGTAATAGATCGTGCCCAACGAGAATGGGATGCCTCTAGCTATTTCGTCGTTGAAAATGGTGGTGAATTAGATTTTCAATGGTTTGAAACTGAGCCAGAAATTCCTCTATTAGGGCAAATTATTATCATTGTGCGTCCTAAGAAAATTCTGGATGAAGAATTAACTAAGGATTCATGGCAGATTGACGAATAAATTCAATTTTAGAAGAGCTAACTGCGTAACACTCCCACACCTTAAGGTGTGGGAGTGTTGAAGATTAAACTAACTAGAGCAAAAATCTCAACACAATTGAGTTAAAGAAAATCGGATGTGGGGTTGAAGAACTAAACCCAACATTTTTGGTGAATTGTTAGGTTTACCTTGATACTATTACTAGATAAGCAAGCTACGCAGTTTACGGTTTTTGAAGCTAAGACCAACCGTATTACAACAAATTTATCAAAACAGAATAAAGGCGTCAGGAAGTCACTGAGCGTAGTCGTTGGCGCAGCCTCTCGTAGAGAAGTGAGCCAGAATTCAGTTGCGTATTTTGAACGAAAGAGCGTATAGGACAGCGTTAGCGTTTGCGCAGCGTCTCGTAGAGAGCATCGCGTCAACATTGCTGACTCCTAAATTATTCAATATAAGAGCAAAGTTATTAAGAAATTAAGTATTTTTTTGGTTATTTTAAATTTTGCTGTATTTTCATATTTTATCACCAAAATGAACTATTGAAAAAAAAATTCCGGTTTTTTTCAATTTAGTTCCATCACAAAAAAAAAGGCAATAGATTTTTTGTTGACAGCAATGAATTAAACATTGTGTAACGTAACTATTACTCATTTGTAGCTGAACAAGGAATTTTCCAAAAATGTCTCTCACAAAACGTTGCTTGGCAGAATTTATCGGCACATTTTGGCTTGTTTTAGGTGGCTGTGGTAGTGCTGTTCTAGCCGCAGCTTACACAGCAGATGCTGCAAAAATCAGCGAGAATACTTCTTTTCCATTGGGTATTGGATTAGTAGGGGTATCTTTGGCATTCGGACTTACTGTCCTCACAGGGGCTTATGCTCTTGGTCATATTTCTGGTGGTCATTTCAATCCAGCTGTTTCCTTTGGACTGTGGGCAGGTAAGCGCTTTTCGGGATCTGACTTACTACCTTATATCGTCTCTCAAGTAATCGGTGCAGTTGTTGGTGCGGGCATTATCTACCTGATTGCTAGCGGCAAAACTGGATTTACCCTGACTGGCTCCAACCCACTGGCTACCAACGGTTACGGTACTCATTCTCCAGGTGGTTACACGCTGTTTGCTTGCTTCATTAGTGAAGTTGTGATGACTTTTATGTTTCTGCTAATTATTCTGGGCGTGACTGACAGCCGCGCTCCTAAAGGATTTGCACCACTGGCAATTGGTTTTGGACTCACCTTGATTCACCTGATTAGCATTCCTGTAACCAATACCTCGGTTAATCCTGCGCGTAGTACTGGAGTTGCTCTATTTGCAGGTGTACAAATGTTTTCACAAGTTTGGCTGTTTTGGATAGCTCCGATTTTGGGGGCAATTTTAGCAGGATGGTTGTATGCAGCCGTTTTTAGTGAATCAACTGTGAGCGAACGGCAAAACATCGAAGAGCTAGTCTAACTTTCTTAACAATCCCCTCACTGAACAAATTAACCAAGTGTTATATGTTTAGTCAGGGGGTTGACATAATATTTAAGTATATACGCACGCATTTGATGCAGATAGTTTACTAAAACAGTTAAGACAAGAACGGTGAAGTATTTTGTTAGTAATTTGGCATTAAGAATCACCGAAAATTATTCATATCTGCGGTTTGGGAATTAAATTTAATCTCTATTTAAAATATATAATTAGGACTTACGCACTTTACACATTGACCATTATGTGAAAAGTCAGCTTGTTAAACTAAAAGTCTTACCCTGCCTCGTTCCCAGGCTGTGCCTGGGAATGCGCTCAAGTAGGCTCTGCCTACTTGTTTGACGGGAGGCAGAGCCTCCCATAAGAGCATTAGAAGGCTCTGCCTTGTAACGAGAGGTAATCCACAGTTGGCTGTCTTTGCCAATGCGTAAGTTCTAATAATTTGATATGTCCGACTCTAAATTTACGACTCCTGTTATTCAAGAATTACTTGACTCAGAATTGTCTGAGCGATCGCCTATTGCTTCTTTGCAGGAGAAGATTCTCGCAATCCGCAACAGTCTCCGCCCTGGACAGCAGCAAATGGCTGATTGGCAATCTGGCCCTTTGGCGATTTCAGCCGTTCCTGGTGCGGGTAAATCTACTGGGATGGCAGCGGCAGCAGCGATCGCGATCGCCCGTCAATATGAACGTTCATCCTCCCGCCGTCAGTTGGTAGTCGTTACTTTTACTCGCTCTGCTGCTGCCAATATTAAAGCGAAGATTCGCAAATTTTTACGAGATGATTTATCTTTACCTCAGACAGGATTTTTTGTCTATACCCTACACGGTCTAGCGTTGAACATTGCCAACCGCCATTCTGATTTATCGGGTTTGCAGCTAGAAAATGTCATATTAATTACGCCAACCCAAAGTCACCGCTTTATCAGAACAGCTGTAGAACAATGGATTGTAAATAATCCAGATGTATATTTGCGGTTATTGGAAGGTCATCAATTTGATGGAGAAGAGACAGAAAGGTTGCGTCGTCAATCAGTACTGCGAACAGAAGTATTACCAGAGTTGGCTAATACAGTAATTCATGAAGCAAAAAGTTCTGGGATATCGCCAGAATTGTTGCGGGAGTGGAGTAAGCAAACTACAGACGAATATGCCATTTTGAGCGTAGCAGCGGGATTGTACGAGCAATATCAAAACTTAATGCGATCGCGTGATTTTATAGATTACGACGATATGATTTTAGCTGCACTACGCGTTTTAGAAAACGACAGTGCCCGTCGCATTGAGCAAAACCAAATATTCGCCGTCTTTGAAGACGAAGCCCAAGATTCTAGTCCTCTTCAGACGCAGCTATTAGAAATTTTGGCAAGTAATCGGGAATATCAGCAAGAAAATTCTTCACTCCCAACTCCCAACTCCCAACTCCCCACTCCCAACTCCCAACTCCCCACTCCTAACTCCCCACTCCTAACTCCCAACTTAGCACTCAGCACTCAGCACTCAGCACTCCTAAATCCCAACTCAGCACTCAGCACTCAGGACTCAGCACTCCTAACTCCCAACTCCCAACTCAGCACTCAGGACTCAGCACTCCCAACTCCCAACTCAGGACTCAGCACTCAGGACTCAGCACTCCTAACTCCCAACTCAGCACTCAGCACTCAGGACTCAGCACTCAATTTAGTCCGAGTTGGCGACCCTAACCAGGCGATTAACTCTACCTTTACTCCGGCCGATCCGATTTATTTCCGGCAATTTTGCGAAGAGTGCGATCGCATCGAACGATTAGCAACGATGGATCGAGCTGGTCGCAGTACTAGAATTATCATTGAAGCTGCTAACTTTGCCCTCAAATGGATCAACAATCAGTGGTTAGCAACAACTAAAACCAACAACAAACAACAAATTCCTGACAACCGACAAGTACCGTTTCGCTTGCAGACAATTCGCCCTGTGGAAGTTGGCGATCCGCAAGCTAACGCCAACCCAGCACCCGTAGGACGAGGATTAGAACTTCATACACCGCGCGATATTCATCACACCGTTGAATTGTTATCTCAAAGAGTAATTGAGTTATTTGGTGAAGATCCAACAAAAAATAGTGCCGCGATTTTAGTCCGAGAAAATCGTCAAGGACGATGGTTAGCAGAAGCTCTGACACCTCTGTGCAAAGAGCATAAAATTACACTTTATGATGTGGGAGAACGCGATCGCCGTTCCCATGTTCCTCAAGAAATTTTGGCATTATTGCAATTTTGCGATCGCCCCCACTCCCCCGATTACCTCAAAGCCGCTCTAGAAGCATTAGTACAGCGCCAATTAATTCCTACCCAAGACCTCAACGCCCTTGCGAGTTTACCAGAAGAGTTTTTGTATCCTGGCCCCCTAGCAGCACCCCAGCCAGAAACAGTACAAAAAGCTGCTCGTTTGTGTCGCAATTTACTTCGCGCTCGTTTAGAACTGCCTTTATACCAGCTAATTTCTTTTCTCGCCTTGACTTTAAATTACGACCAGGCAGAATTGGCAACTGCTGATAAACTCGCAGAACGGGTAAACCAGCAGATAGCTGGCAATAGTTCGATGGGGGGAATGCTTTCAGCTTTAAGTGAAATCGTTAGTTCTGAACGGTTTGAACCAGTGGAAACCGAAGATTCGGAAGAACGTTATACCCGTCGCGGTCAACTGACAATTATCACCATGCACAAAGCTAAAGGGCTAGATTGGGACTATGTGTTTCTTCCTTTTCTCCACGAAAACTTGATTCCTGGCAGATTTTGGGTTCCTCCCCAAAGCCAATTTTTAGGCGACTTTACCTTATCAGAAGTAGCCCGCGCCCAAATTCGCGCTACTCTCCACGAAGAATCTATCATACCTGATGTTAGTCAGGCATGGGAGGTGGCAAAGAATTTGAAAACATCTGAAGAGTATCGTCTACTCTATGTTGCCATGACACGAGCAAAGCTTCTGCTGTGGATGTCTGCGGCGCAGAAAGCCCCCTTCACTTGGAGTAAACCGGACAATTTACAAGAACAAGCGCCTTGTCCAGTGTTTCCAGCATTAAAACGCCAGTTTCCTGAATGTGTGGTGAATTCGACTTTATCCAAAATGAACAACTAAGTTTTCTTTATCCGGCAAAACCCTGTTTTAGCAAATACTTTTTCCACGTCACAGATTATCGATAAGGTTCCAAAAGTAGAAATACTGTTCCACAGATATTTCAGCTTCAGCGTTCGTGCAACGACTCCGCAGGAGTATCGCGCGGCAAAAAAATGGCTCAAGTTAAGAAGATGCTTAATGCTGTATAATTAGTGGCAAGGAATATATAAATAAAAAAGAAATATTTATACTCAAAACGGGTAAAAATCGTACTTCTTTGCACTGTACCAAAAATGTAGCTTTTTAAGCCTCTCCCGATGTACGGGAAGAGTTTTGGAGAGGGGTTCTAAGTTCAGTTTTAAGGGGTTCGCAGCATACACGTTAAATTTGAGTCTGGATAAGAGTTGAAGATATTTACATATCGCAAGGAATCATGAAACTTATGAAAGGATGTGTATTGACCCTAGCGTTGACAACCTTCCTATCGTGGGGATTTGGGCTTACCGAAAACAATTCTGCTGGAGCTGTTTCTCGCTTAGACACCACTCAATTGGCCGAAACACTTCAGGCGAAATCAAGCAGTTTGCCGAGGGCAATCGCCAATAAAATTTTACGGGATGCGTCCACCCGTTCCGGCGTACCTGTAGGGGAATTACGGGTTATCCAAGTTACATCGAAAACCTTTAGTAATCCCTGTGAATTCAAGTTTGGAGAAATTTGCACCAGGGAATACAACCCCATTGAGGGCTGGGAAGTAGTTGTCAGAGTTCGGCAAGATTCGTGGACTTACCATGTAGATAAATCTGGAACACAAATCGTTTTAGATCCCAAGATAAGCGCTTTACACATATTGCCGAAAACGATCGCCTATGCAATTTTAACCGATGCTTCAAACCGTTCTGGGGTAGCAATTGCTGATTTAAAAATTACTCAAGCTACACCAAAAACCTTTGGAAATTCCTGCGTATTTGGCTTTGGTGAAGTTTGCATCCAGGTGTACGACCCCATTGAGGGCTGGGAAGTTATTGTCAAGGTTAAAGGTCAATTTTGGACTTACCATGTCAATAAATCTGGTTCACAAATTGTTTTAGATCCCAAAGTCACCGCCATTAAGAAAAATTAAATAATCAATGGCTTTGGCTTTTTCCCATATTCTCATTCCGTGCTTTGACCATCAAAGCACGGATATAGTCATTTTTACCATTGGTATAAGCTTCGCGATCGCTCCGAAAACTTGCCGCCAAGTCGCGTTTTAGAACTTCGTAGCGTTTTGCCTCTTCAGGATGCTTTCTCAGATAGTCACAAAATAGCTTGCGCTCCCAAAATTCGCTGTCAATCTCGACTATGTGAACATGATGAGTACGTTGCTTTCCGTATGGTGGCATCCCTTTGACAAAAAACATCCGTCCAGGACGCGGATCTTCACGCCAATAAACGTATCCCAAAGATTCCAAAGCCAAAATAGCAGATTTTGCATCTACTAAGGAACGCACTCCCACCATGATGTCAATAACTGGTTTGGCTGCCATTCCTGGTACTGCGGTACTACCAATATGTTCAATTTCTACAACCAAGTCATTGCCTAGTGCCTGGCAAATACGCTCGGCTTCTTCTTTAAACAAAGTCGCCCAACGTGGGTCATATTCAACTATATTGACCTCATCCATAAGTGAAGCTAAGTTTATCTACAGCGATCGCCGTTGGCTAAATCCTTTATTTAATTGCAGTTATAGCGATTTTAATAGTATATAATAATGGATCGTGTCGAATCAAAGCTAGACCATGCCTAAACTAAAGACTCGTAAAGCCGCGGCAAAGCGATTCCGTGCCACCGGTAGCGGCAAAATCGTCCGTCGCAAAGCGTTCAAAAGCCACCTTTTAGAACACAAATCTTCTGACAAAAAACGTAGTATGCGTCAGAGTGCCCTTGTACACGAACGCGATGAACTTAACGTGCGCTTGATGCTCCCATATTTGTAAGTATTTTAGGAAATAAGTTATGACTCGGGTAAAACGCGGTAATGTAGCTCGCAAACGCCGCAATAAAATTCTCAAACTAGCTAAAGGTTTTCGCGGTTCCCATTCAACTCTGTTTAGAACTGCCAACCAACAAGTGATGAAGGCGCTACGGAGTGCCTACCGCGATCGCAAAAAGAAGAAGCGCGATTTTCGTCGCCTTTGGATCACCCGCATCAATGCTGCTTCCAGGCAACACGGCTTGAGTTACAGCCAGTTGATCGGTAACTTGAAAAAAGCTGATATCCAATTAAATCGCAAGATGTTGGCGCAATTGGCAGTCCTCGATCCAGCTAGTTTCGGCAAAGTTGCTGAATTGGCACTTCAAGCTAAAGGATAAAGGTGGTGAGGGATGTATAACAGATGTAACAGACGGCAAGCAATTACTCGGTTACATCTGGTATTATCCGCCACTATTTTTTTGATTTTTTGCTTTTCTTTAGTAGGGACGGGATTAACTGCATCTGCTGCCGAAATGTCAGAAATTCAGCAGCGGGGCTATTTAAATGTTGCCGTGAAAGATAACTTGCGTCCCTTGGGATTTAAAGATGACAATGGGAATTTGCAAGGCTTAGAAATTGACTTGGCCAAGCGTTTGGCAGTTGACTTGGTTGGTAAAGCCGAAGCTGTAAAATTTCAACCTGTAGCGAATCGCGATCGCCTGTCTGTAGTTTTAGACAAAAAAGTTGATTTTGCGATCGCTAGAGTCACAGCAACCGAGTCACGCGCCCGCATAGTTAATTTCAGTGTTCCCTACTATTTTGATGGCACTGTATTAGTTACAAAAGATGCCTCTGTACAGCAGTTGAGCGATCTATCAAAACAAAAAATTGCCGTACTTAATAACTCCAGTACCATTGCTCAAGTGCGGTACTATCTGCCAAACGCCGAGTTAGTAGGAGTAGATTCCTATAAAGAAGCGCGAGAGAAAATAGAAAATAATGCCGCCGTAGCCTTTGCCGCAGATGTTAGTGTTTTAAGCGGTTGGGTGCAACAATATCCTCAATATCGGCTACTGCCAACAAAATTATCAACTGAACCCTTATGTGTAGTAATGCCCAAGGGATTGCAGTACGATGAGTTTAGACGAAATGTGAATCAAGCGATCGCTCGTTATTTAGAAAAAGGTTGGCTCCAGGAACGCTCTCAATATTGGGGTTTACCGTAAATTGGTCATTGGTCATTAGTCATTGGTCATTAGTGAATAACAAATGACAAATGACAAATAACAAACTTTATAATATTTGTATTTGCAGTAATGGATAACAGTCTAGCCGTTGTTTATCTCTCAGTTTTGGTGGTCATACTCACAATTGCAGCCGTGAGTGTTTTTCGCCAGATTTTTAAAACTCGCAAGGTTGAAGGCTCTTTTGCAAGATTGCGAAAGAAATTAGAGAAAGAAAAGGGTACGACTCAAGAATATTATGAGTTAGCCAGTATTTATTCAGAAAAAAAAATGTATTCTCCAGCGATCACGCTATTTCAAAAAGCTCTCAAAGTTGCTGAAGAAGAGGGAGAAGAAAATATCGCCCCTATCTACAACGGGCTGGGCTATGTTTATTTCATCCAAGAGCAATATGACTTAGCAATTCGTCAGTACAAAGAAGCTCTCAAATCTAAACCAGACTACGTGACAGGATTAAATAATCTCGGTCACGCCTACGAAAAGAAAAAATTAACTACTCAGGCGTTACAAGCTTACGAAGAAGCACTCAAATTAGCTCCAAATAACTCTATTGCTAAACGTCGTGCTGAATCTTTACGCCGTTTAGTTTCTGCGTAAGATAAGCATAATACCCGGAACCCCACCCCGCCAAAGCCTTGCTTTAGCTCCCCTCCCCGCAAGCCTACCGTGTATACACAACTCTGAAATAGCTGAGTAACTAAGTTTTACCCCACCCTAACCCTCCCCTTATAAAGGGGAGGGAACTAGATTTATTTCTTGTTTCCCCCCTTTATAAGCAGGGCTGTTTCATTCGTTCAGATCGCGATTTTGTCAACAGTATCAGCCAAAAATTTGAGTAAGTTGGTAATCGAAAAATTACGGCTTCAACCGATAAATTTAAGTGCGATCGCCTGGTTTTTGTCTGAATTGGATTGTTAACAACCTGATTTTTTTGACTGATACGCTTGTAAATTAAGGACTTTTAGGGAATGAAACAGCCCTGCCCTTTATAAGGGGGGATTAAGGGGGGTAATTCGACTTATGTGTACACCGTAGCTACTTGCGGGGTGGGGTTATTTTCTTATAACTAATTTCGCTTTAGCCTCTTAATTTATCGGTTTTCAATCTTAAGTTTGGAAATAGATAACTATAAGTCTTTTGTAAAAATGTAAAAGATGATTAAGCGGCTAAAGCATTTTTTATGGCTAGCTATTGCCATCATTGTTGTTATTTCTTTCTCACTCGGATTAATGGAAACATTGACGGCTCAACAGCCTTCGATTTCCCATCCTCTCACTTCGCTAACTGAGGTAGAAATTAGCACAGCTGTTTCGGTCATCCAAAGAGAAAAAACTTTGAGCGAAATGGCAGCTTTTTCACTTATTGCTTTACAAGAACCAGATAAAGAAGAAGTTCTAAATTTTACACCTGGTAAAGTCTTCCAGCGAAAAGTTTTTTTGGTAATCTATGAGCGATCGCTAAATAAAACCTATGAAGGTATTGTTAACCTGAAAAGCAAAACCTTAAGTTCTTGGAAAGAAATACCGTCTGTTCAACCTGCGATCGTTAATTCAGAATATGAACTAGCAACTCAGGTCGTTAAAGCCGATCCCCGATGGCAAAAAGCGATGCAAAAGCGGGGAATTACCGATTTTGATCGAGTTAAAATCAGTTGGTGGGCACCAGGAATTCTCAGCGAACAGGAAGAAGCAACAAGTAATCGTCTTTGTCGCGGTTTATCTTACTACAAAGGTAAAGGTTGGAACTATTACGGTAGTCCCATTGAGGGAGTTTTAGCAACAGTCAATTTGAACACAGGTAAAGTTGCTAGTTTTATTGATAGAGGAAACGTCCCTTTCTCTAAAGAAAACTGGAATTATGATACTAAATCTTTGGGTAAATTACTTTCACCATTGAAAGCATTGAAGATTCTCCAACCGAATGGTAGAAGTTTCCAGATCGAAGACAATGAAATTAGCTGGCAAGGTTGGAAGTTTCGCTATTCAATGCATCCTCGCAATGGATTAATGCTCTACCAAGTGACACACAAAGACGGGGAAAATATTCGACCAGTTTTATACCGCGCTAGCCTCTCAGAAATGGTAGTACCTTATGGCAATCCTGAGCCTAATTGGTCGTTTAGAAATGCCTTTGATGTTGGAGAATACAACTTAGGTTTACTAGCAAATACGATGGAATTAGGTAAAGAAATTCCCGAAAATGGCTTGTTGCTAAATGCTGTATTTGCTAATGAACAGGGAGAACCTTATCAAATACCAGGGGTTATCGGTATCTACGAACGCGACAACGGAATGCTGTGGAAACACTATGAGTATAATACTCAGCGTAATGATGTCCGTCGCAGTCGAGAATTAGTGATGAAGATGACTGTAGCGATTGACAACTATGATTACAGCATCAATTGGATCTTTCACCAGGATGGGACTTTGGAAGTCCAAAATGAATTAACGGGTATCGTATTGACGCAGGGAACGGCTGCCCAAAAGCAATCTGATGATGATTCTTATGGTAGGTTAATTGCTAAGAATATCTTTGGAGTCAATCACCAGCACTTTTTCAACTATCGCCTAGATTTTGATGTTGATGGTCAGGCTAATTCTGTGATGGAAATGAATGTGAAAGCTTTGCCGATGGATGAGAAAAATCCTTTAGGAAATGCGATCGCACTTTCAGAAACTCCACTAGCTAAAGAAACGGCTGCTGTGCGCGATTTGGATCTGAAAAACAGTCGGGAGTGGATGATTGTTAGCGCAGACAAAAAGAATCCTCTCGGTGCTGCACCTGGATATATGCTGATGCCTGAAGGAAATTCCATATTTTTCCCTGTGGAAGGCTCAAAAATCCGGGAAAGGGCAGAATTTGCGACTCATCACCTTTGGGTAACAAAATATAAACCTACTGAATTTTATGCTGGTGGCGATTATCCCAACCAAACTCAACCCGGACAGGGTTTACCAAAATATATCGCAGACAATGAGTCTTTACTGGGTGAAGATATCGTACTGTGGTACACAATGGGCGTAACTCATATTCCGCGATCGGAAGATTGGCCTGTAATGCCTGTTCACCGAGTTGGCTTTAAGTTAGTCCCTAGAGGATTCTTTAGCCGTAATCCAGCGATAAATTTGCCTGAGTAAAATATTTGTTGGCTCAAGTTTCCTGCCTTCAGGTTTATTTTTCATGTCTAAAGGCGGTAACTTGAATGCTGATAAACTTATATAGTTCAAATACTGGCACTGGTTAAAATAGGATATCTAATGAATTTTCCAGAAATTAATATTCCCGGTGATGGAACACTGCACGCTCGTTTAATTACTTCCTTGGGTGAAATTGTAGTTCGTTTGGAGGAAGAGCGAACTCCTAACACCGTCAAAAATTTTGTTGGTCTAGCAACTGGAACAATCGACTGGAAAGACCCTAAAACGGGTCAATCTGGTAAGGGAACTCCAGCTTACGATGGAGTTCGCTTTCATCGGGTCATCCCTAATTTTATGATTCAGTGTGGCGATCCTCTGAGTCGTTATCTAGATACAGCCAACCGATGGGGTACTGGTGGCCCAGGATATCAATTTGAAGATGAGTTTCATCCTGAATTGAGACACACTCGTGCAGGTATCTTGTCGATGGCTAATGCCGGACGCGGTACTAATGGTTCGCAATGGTTCATTACAGAAGCACCAACGCCTCACCTTGATAACAATCACAGTGTTTTTGGTGAAGTTGTCCAAGGTCTAGATATAGTTAGCAAGATTGCGAATGTGCCTACAACTAGAGATCGTCCAAATCAAGAAGTGGTGTTACAAAAAGTAGAGATTTTTAGGCAGTAATTAACACCTCGGTTTGTAGTAAGCACTTTATTTCTTGTACAACAGATTGCAAGTTAATGAAGTACAAAAATACCCCTCTCTAACCCTCTCCGTATGTATTGGGGAGGGAACTAGATTTCTTTTTTCCCCCTTCGAAAGGGAGGGAACTAGATTTCTTTTTTCCCCCCTTTCCAAGGCAGGGCTGTTTCATTCGTTCAGATCGCGATTTTGTCAACAGTATCAGCCAAAAATTTGAGTAAGTTGGTAATCGAAAAATTACGGCTTCAACCGATAAATTTAAGTGCGATCGCCTGGTTTTTGTCTGAATTGGATTGTTAACAACCTGATTTTTTTGACTGATACGCTTGTAAATTAAGGACTTTTAGGGAATGAAACAGCCCTGCCTTTCCAAGGGGGGATTAAGGGCAGGGCTGTTTCATTCCCTAAAACAGGTAAAATTGCAAGGGTTGAGGGGATA